>CBFGNA010000071.1:0-9091 GCA_965650045.1 uncultured Polaromonas sp. | reverse complement strand
CGCCCGTTTTTTTTCGCTTTCCAGTCCCCGCCTGCTCTGGGCGGCGCTGCTGGTTCTGACCGTCCTGCTGTGCCTCAGCCTGTCGCTGTCCCTGCGGCCGTCGCCGCGCAAGCTGACGCAGGAAGACATCAACGCCGCCGTGCTCAAAACACTGGAAACCGCCCAGCTGCCGTCCGCCGTGGCCAAAGCCTATGAAGCCATCCGCCCTTCCGTCGTGCGTGTTGTGTCCTACGGCAAAAGCAAAAACGGCAAGGAAGATGTGGAGTACGGCGTCGGCACCGGCGTGGTGATTGTCGACAAGGGCATCATCCTGACCAACCTGCACGTGGTGCAGGGCGCGCAAAGCATCAAGGTGGTGTTTGCCGACGGGCTGGAGTCCACCGCCCACATCACCGGCCTGCAGCCCGAAAACGACCTGGCGGTGCTGCAGGCCCACAAGATCCCCGACGACATGATTGCGGCCACCATGCGCTCGACCGGCGACCTGGCACCGGGCGACCACGTGCTGGCGGTCGGCTACCCCTTTGGCATCGGCCCCTCGGCGTCGTCCGGCGTGATCTCCGGGCTCAACCGGACCTTCCGCTCGCCGGAAGGCAAACAGGACATCCGCAACCTGATCCAGTTCGACGCCGCCGCCAACCCCGGCAACTCCGGCGGCCCGCTGGTCACCATGGACGGCGAGGTGGTGGGCATCGTCACCGCCATCCTTAACCCCAACCAGCAACGCAGCTTTGTCGGCATCGCCTTTGCGGTGCCGATTGAAAACGCCGCTTCGGCCGTCGGCCTGACCCCTTTCTAAGGAACACACCCATGCAAACACCTTCCTCTTCGCAGGACGCCCATACCGCGCAACTGATGGAGAAAATCCTCTACGAGGTCAAACGCGTGGTGGTGGGCCAGGACGTTTTCCTGGAGCGCGTGATGGTGGCCATCCTGGCCCAGGGCCACCTGCTGGTCGAAGGCGTCCCCGGCCTGGCCAAGACCCTGACCGTCAAGACATTGGCCAGCACCATCCAGGGGCATTTCAAGCGCATCCAGTTCACCCCCGACCTGGTGCCGGCCGATCTGGTCGGCACACGCATTTACAACCAGAAAACCGGCGACTTCAGCACCTCGCTGGGACCGGTGTTCACCAACCTGCTGCTGGCCGACGAAATCAACCGCGCGCCGGCCAAGGTGCAAAGCGCGCTGCTGGAAGTGATGCAGGAGCGCCAGGTGACGATTGCCGGCGAAACGCACAAGGTGCCCGAGCCCTTCCTCGTCATGGCGACACAGAACCCGATCGAAACCGAGGGCACCTACCCGCTGCCCGAGGCGCAGGTGGACCGCTTCATGATGAAAGTGCTGGTGGACTACCCGACCGACGAGGAAGAGTTCGTGATTGTCCAGCGCGTGATCGGTCCGGCGGTCGCGGTGTCCAGCGTGGCAACGACCGAACAACTGGCCGAGCTGCAGCGCGAATGCCGCCGCGTGTATGTGGACCCGTCGCTGATCCAGTACGCGGTGCGCCTGGTCTCGGCCACCCGCGCCCCGGAAAAACACGGGCTCCAGGAGCTGGACCGCTTCATCACCTTCGGCGCCAGCCCGCGCGCCACCATCAACCTGACCGAAGGCGCACGCGCGCTGGCCATGCTGCGCGGCCGCACCTACGCCCTGCCCGAAGACATGACCGACCTGGTGCCCGATGTGCTGCGGCACCGCCTGGTGCTGTCTTACGAGGCGCTGTCCGAAGGGCTGGACGCCGACACCGTGGTCGCCAAAATCATGGCCCGGGTGCCGGCGCCGGCGCGGCCGCTTGAACACGAGAAACTCGCCGCCTGAACAGGGCCCTAGGTCGCTCACCGCCCATGAAAAACTGGTTTCGCAAATCCGCCCCGCCTGAAGCCGCCGAGCCCCTGCCGCAGGCATCGGCCCAGCCGCTGGCGGGCGCCGAACATGTGCTGCGCCGTCTCGAATGGACGGTGCTGCGCCGGCTTGACGGCCTGCTGCAGGGCGACTACCGGACGCTGATGCGCGGCACCGGCATGGATCTGGCCGACCTGCGTGAATACCAGCTGCATGACGATGTGCGCCACATCGACTGGAATGTCACGGCGCGCCAGCAATCGCCACATGTGCGCGTGTTCACCGAAGACCGCGAGATGGCCAGCTGGTTTTTGCTGGACTTGAGCCCCTCGGTCGATTTCGGTTCCGGCCACCAGCGCAAGAGCCAGGTGTCGGCAGAGTTTGTCACCGTGCTGTCGCGTTTGCTGACGCGCCACGGCAACCGCGTCGGCGCCATGCTGTACGGCAACGGCGTGGACACCGTGCTGCCGGCCCGCGGCGGACGGCCCCATGTGCTGCACATGCTGCACGCCATGCAGACCCGCCCTGAAAGCACCTGCAACGCCGCCACACGCCTCGACGACTTGTTGCGCTCCGCCGCCCGGATGCTGCGCCGGCGTTCGACGGTGTTTGTGGTGTCGGACTTCATCAGCGAGCCGGGCTGGGAAAAAACCCTGGGCCAGCTGGCGCAGCGCCACGAGGTGGTGGCCGTGCGCCTGCTCGACCCGCTGGAGCTGGACCTGCCCGACCTCGGCCTGATTCCCATCCGCGACGCGGAAACCGGCGAACAGCTGTTGGTGGACACCCATGACGCCGGATTTCGCCGCCGTTTTGCCCGCATCGCCGCGCAGCGCGAGGCCGATCTGCGGCAGGCCCTGGCGCGGGCCGGCGTGGACGCACTGGAGCTGTCCACCGACGGCGACCTGGTGGACGCCATCATGCGGTTCACCGAACTTCGCAAACGCCGCGGCCAGGCCTCGGGCGCCGCAGGCAAGGGCCGGCGCAAGCTGCCCGACCATCTGAAGGCGGCCGCCTGATGGACAGCCAAGGAGCCATCGAATGAACGCCCCCGTGACCTTTCTCTGGCCCCAGTTTCTCTGGCTGCTGCTGGCGCTTCCGCTGCTGGTGGCCGTGTATGTCTGGCTGCTGCGGCGCAAGAAAAAAACGGCGCTGCGTTACGCCAGCCTGTCCATCGTGCGCGAAGCCATGGGCACCGGGCAGACTTTCCGCCGACACATCCCGCCCCTGCTGTTTTTGCTGGCCATCGCCGCGATGCTGCTGGCGGCGGCGCGGCCGTTTGCAGTGATCACCCTGCCGTCCCAGCAGGAAACCATCATCCTCGCGATGGATGTGTCGGGCAGCATGCGCGCCACGGACGTGCAGCCGAATCGCCTGGTCGCCTCGCAAAACGCGGCCAAGGCTTTTCTGGCCGAGTTGCCGCGCAGCGTGCGGGTCGGCATCGTCGCGTTTGCCGGCACGGCCTCGGTGGTGCAGCCAGCCACGCTGAGCCGTGAAGACCTGGTGACAGCCATCGACAAATTTCAGTTGCAACGTGCCACCGCAATTGGCAACGCCATCGTGGTGTCGCTTGGTGAATTGTTCCCCGACGCCGGCATCGACCTGGCCTCGCTGACCTACGGCCGCAACCGCAGCAGTGGGGTCGCCATCGACCAGACGCCGAAAGAGGCCAAAAAGGAATTCACGCCGGTCGCCCCGGGTTCCTACACCTCGGCCGCCATCATTTTGCTGACCGACGGACAGCGCACCACCGGTGTGGACTCGCTCGAAGCCGCCAAGATGGCGGCAGACCGTGGCGTTCGCATTTACACCGTGGGGGTGGGTACGGTCGATGGGGAGACCATCGGCTTCGAGGGCTGGTCCATGCGGGTCAAGCTCGACGAGGAAACCCTCAAGCAGATCGCCAGCCGCACGCAGGCCGAGTATTTTTATGCAGGCACCGCCAACGACCTGAAAAAGGTGTACGAAACCCTGAGTTCGCGGCTCACCGTCGAGAAAAAGGAAACCGAGATCTCCGGCCTGCTGGCCCTGGCGGCAGCGGTTCTGGCGCTGCTCTCGGCCGGTTTGTCGCTGCTGTGGTTCAACCGCATCCTTTGATCGCCGCCGGCCGCTGACAGAGCGGCGCCCGCCTCACGCCGGAGCGGCCAGCTCCGACAGATGCCCCGACACCAGCTTGAGCTGCCGGCCACAGCGTGCGGCCAGCGCCTGGTCGTGGGTCACCATGACAAACGCCGTGCCCTTGTCACGCGCCAGTTGCAGCATCAGTTCAAACACACCGTCGGCGGTCGCCCGGTCCAGGTTGCCGGTCGGTTCGTCGGCCAGCACACAGGCCGGGTTGTTGACCAGCGCGCGCGCGATGGCGACCCGCTGGCGTTCACCGCCTGACAGCTCGGCGGGCCGGTGGTGAATACGCTCATGGAGTCCGACACTGGCCAGCATGGCTTGCGCCGTTTGCGCCGCCTTCTCGCGGTCCTGGCGGCGGATCCAGAGCGGCATGGCCACGTTGTCGAGCGCACTGAACTCCGGCAACAGGTGGTGAAACTGGTACACAAACCCCAAGTAGCGGTTGCGCAGCTCGCCCTGTGCGGCAGGCGACAGCGCCGACATGTGTTGCCCCATGAGTTCCACCTGCCCGCTGGTGGGGGCATCCAGCCCGCCCATCAGGTGCAGCAAGGTGCTTTTGCCCGATCCGGAGGCCCCCACGATGGCAAGCGTCTCACCGGGCATGACCTGCAGGTCCACGCCGTGCAGCACGGTCAGGTCAATCGGGCCTTCGTTAAAGCGTTTGGTCAGGCCTTGCGCATTCAGCACAACGGCCGGTCGGGCCGAGCCCGGTGAAGCCATGGCGGGCGACCCTGCGACAAGCTCAGGGCGAACGGTTGTTGTTTCACTCATATCTGAGGGCCTCGGCAGGGTTCACACGGCTGGCGCGCCAGCTCGGATAAATGGTGGCCAGGAAAGCCAGGACCAGCGCAATCACCGCAATCGGCATGATGTCGGCGTATTGCGGGTCGCTGGGCATGCGGCTGATCAGGTAGATGTCTTTCGGCAGGAAGCTGGCATTGAGCGCACGCTCCAGCGCCAGCACGATGACATCGATGTTGAGCGCAATGCCCAGGCCCAGCACCAGGCCCGAGAGTGTGCCGATCACGCCGACCATGGCGCCCTGCACCATGAAGATGCCCATGATGCTTTTCGGGCTGGCCCCCAGCGTGCGCAGGATGGCGATGTCGGCGCGTTTGTCGGTCACCGTCATCACAAGCGTGCTGACCAGGTTGAAGGCGGCCACCGCCACGATCAGTGTGAGGATGATGAACATCATGCGTTTTTCAAGCTGCACGGCGGCAAACCAGGTCTTGTTCTGCCGCGTCCAGTCGCGGATCAGCAAATCGCCGCTGAGGCTGCGTGACAGCTCGGCCGCCACCTCGCGCGCCTGGTGCAAATCTTTGAGCTTGATGCGTATGCCGGTCGGGCCTTCGAGGCGGAAAATTTTGGCAGCGTCGTCCTGGTGCAGCATCACCAGCGCCGAGTCGTACTCGAAGTGGCCGGAGTCAAAAGTGCCAACCACCGTCATCTGCTTGAGGCGCGGCACCACGCCGGCCGGTGTCACCTGGCCGCTGGGGGCGATCAGCGTCACGCTGTCACCTTCGCGCACGCCCAGTGAACGGGCCAGTTCGCCGCCCAGCACCACGCCGAACTGGCCGGGCACCAGCCGGGCCAGCGTGCTCACCGAGGCCGCGGCGAGGTCGGTCACTTCGCCCTCATGTGCCGGGTCGATGCCGCGCACCAGCGTGCCTTTCATGTCTTCACCACGCGCCAGCAGGGCCTGCGCAGCAATAAACGTCGCCGCGCCCACCACCTCGGGATTGGCCCTGATTTCGGACAGCGTCTTCTGCGGGTCCGGCAAGGCCGCGCCGCCGGGCGCAAACACCTCGATATGGGAAATGACGCCCAGCATGCGGTCGCGCACTTCCTTCTGGAAACCGTTCATCACGCTGAGCACGATGATCAGCGCCGCCACACCGAGCGCGATGCCCAGCATGGACACACCCGAAATGAATGAAATGAAACCATTGCGCCGGGTGGCGCGGCCTGCGCGGGTGTAGCGCCAGCCCAGAATCAGCTCGTAGGGAATTTGCATGGTGCCAATTGTGGCATCAGGCACCGGGCGGTCCTCGGCCTGTTCACCAATCCCGGACAATAGCGCCATGCCGGACCAACTCCATCTGATCATTCCCGGGGCCGTGCTGTCCCGCGACGACAGCGCTCCCGCGCCACCCCCGGCGCCCCTCGGCCCGAACCTGCGTGCCCTGCTGGCCGCCATGTCGCCAGACAAACGCATCGAATGCGCTGAGGACGCCCCCTCCACGCCGTTTGAACTGGCCCTGGCCGAGGCCAACGGCCTGCCCGGCGGCCCCGGCCAGATTCCGTGGGCGGCTTTCGAGACCGGCACCGTCGGCACCCCTTGCGCCTTCATCCGGCTGTGCCACTGGCAGGTCGGCGCCGACCATGTGCGACTGTCTCCGCCGGAAGCCCTGGCGCTGGATGCGGACAGCTCGGACGCGTTGCTCAGCGCCATGGCACCTTATTTTCTGGAAGACGGCATCACGCTGGCACCGCACGGGTCCCTGCCCGGAACCTGGCTGGCCACCGGCGAGGTCTTCCGCGGCCTGCACAGCGTGTCCATGGACACCCTGCTGGGCCGGCACCTGACACGTTCCTTGCTGGACGGCGCCGGCACCCCGGCTGCGACGCTGCGCCGGCTGCAAAATGAGATGCAGATGCTGCTGTACACCCACCCCGTGAACGAGGCGCGCCAGCAGCAGGGGCAGGCGCCGGTCAATTCCTTTTGGGTCACCGGCACAGGTGTGCTGGATCAGCCGGTGCCGGTGGCGCAGCATGTCCGGGTTGAGTCGCGGCTGCACACGCCGGCACTGCGCGGCGACACTGCGGCCCATGCGCAGGCCTGGCAAGCGGTGGACGCCGACAGTTGCGCCGCGCTGCTGGCGGTGTTGCGGGCCGGCGGCGATGCGCAGCTGACCCTTTGCGGTCAGCGCGCAGCGCAGCACTTCAGCCCCGCAGCGCCCGGTTTCTGGCGCAAGATCAAGGGTGTTTTAGGCCTCCAGCCCTTATGGGACGGGCGTCACCAGCTATGAAAATCATAGTACGTGAAGCCCCGCCGCGCAGCGTCTGGGCGCTGGAGCAGGCCGGCGTGCATCCCTTGCTGGCGCAGTTGTATGCCGCGCGGGGGGTGCGCAGCGCCGATGAACTCGACGACGGTCTGGGCCGGCTGCTGCCGCCGTCCGCGATGAAGGGCACGCAGGAGGCGGCCGTGCTGCTGGCCGATGCCATGGCCGCGGCTAAAAAAATCTGCGTGGTGGCCGACTACGACTGCGACGGCGCCACCGCCTGCGCCGTGGCATTGCGCGGCCTGCGCCTGCTGGGCGCCACCCTGGTCAGCTACATCGTGCCGGACCGCGTGGTTGACGGCTATGGCCTGACGGCGCCCATCGCCGAGCGTGTCAAGGCCACCGGCGCCGATGTGCTGGTGACAGTGGACAACGGCATCGCCAGCCTCGACGGCGTGGCGCGTGCGCGCGAACTTGGCATGCAGGTGCTGGTGACCGACCACCACCTGCCGGCACTGAGGGACGGCGCCATCGTGCTGCCCGATGCCGACGTGATCGTGAACCCGAACCAGCCCGGCTGCGCCTTCGAGAGCAAGGCCCTGGCCGGCGTCGGCGTGATGTTTTATGTGCTGCTGGCCCTGCGCGCCGAGTTGCGCCAGCGGGGGCACTTTTTGCCCGTTCGCCCTGAGCCCGCCCTTCGACAAGCTCAGGATGACCGGGAGCCAGGCCCTTCGACAAGCTCAGCCCGAACGGAAAAAACCACAGAGCCGCGGCTGGACACCCTGCTGCCGCTGGTCGCGCTCGGCACCGTCGCCGATGTTGTCAAACTCGACCCCAACAACCGCCGCCTGGTGGCGCAGGGCCTCAAGCGCATCCGCAGTGGCGCCATGCCGGCAGGTGTGGCGGCCCTGTTCGCCGCCGCAGGCCGGGTGCCTGCCATGGCCACCAGTTTCGACTTTGGCTTTGCTCTCGGCCCCCGCATCAACGCCGCCGGCCGCCTCAGCGACATGACCCTGGGCATTGAATGCCTGCTGAGCGACGACGCGGGCCGCGCCGACGAACTGGCCAGAACGCTGGACGGCATCAACCGCGAACGCCGAGACATCGAGAGCGGCATGCGCGAGCAGGCCCAGTACGCCGCCGACGCCATGATCGACGAGGACGAAACACCCCCGCCGGCCATCGCCATCTTTGACCCTGACTTCCACGAAGGGGTGGTCGGCATCGTGGCCTCGCGCATCAAGGACAAGCTGCACCGGCCGACCTTTGTGTTCGCGGCCAGCCAGGCGCCGGGCCGCGAACACGAGCTCAAAGGCTCGGGCCGGTCCATCCCCGGTTTTCATTTGCGTGATGCACTGGACCTGGTGGCCAAGCGCCATCCGGGCGTGCTGCTGCGTTTCGGCGGCCATGCGATGGCAGCCGGCTGCACCATCCACGAGGAAGAGTTCGAGGTCTTCGAGCAGGCGCTGCAGCAGGTGGCGCACGAATGGCTGGACGCCGCGACGCTGACACGGCGCATCGACACCGATGGCCCGCTGGCGCCGCAGTACCGGCGTGCCGACCTGGTCGACACCCTGCACCGTGAGGTCTGGGGCCAGGGTTTTGCGGCGCCGACCTTCAGCGAGGAGGTCGAGGTTGTGTCACAGCGCCTGGTGGGTGAAAAACACCTGGCGCTCAAACTCAAACATCAGGGCCAGGCTGTGGACGGCATCTGGTTCGGCCACACCGAGTCCTTGCCGGCGCGTGTCAAGCTGGCCTTCCGGCTTGACGCCGACGAGTGGCAGGGCATCAAGCGGGTTCGTTTCCTGGTGGAGGGCGCCGAGCTGTAGCGCTTGTCCGACGGCGCGTGGCAGGCAGGGCCTACATCGCCCGCCCGCGCCGCCCGCCATGATCTGTCCTCAGAAGGCAAGCCAGCCGGTGCGCCAACAAAAACTCCAGAGGACACCATGAACACCATCATCTACATCGTCGGTCTTGTCGTCATCATCGGCTTCATCCTGTCGTATTTCGGCTTTCGCTGAAATTCAAAGGCATTTCGGCCTGTAGCCCTTGCCGGGCAAGCATGAGCAGCTATTGATTTTGTAGCGTCACGCCAGCACCGGCACCGGCACCGGCACCGG
>CBFGNA010000070.1:0-9165 GCA_965650045.1 uncultured Polaromonas sp. | reverse complement strand
CGAGGTCCTGCAGGGTGGTCTGGAAAATCCGGGATTGCTCCAGAAGCTCTTCCTTGTTGGCAATCAGGATGTCGCGCCACATTTTCGGATCACTGGCGGCGATCCGGGTGAAGTCCCTGAAGCCCGGCCCGGCCAGCGACAGGTAATCCTTGCCCTGGGCCTGGCCCGAAATGCTGTTGATCAGCGCAAAGGCAATGAGATGCGGCAGATGGCTGACGGCGGCATAGGCCGCATCGTGGGACTGGGGCGACATCTTCAGGACGTTGCAGCCCAGGGCGGTCCAGACGTTGACTGCTTTTTCAAGCTGGACGGTGAATGTGCGCTCGATCGGCGTGAGGATGACCTGCTTGCCGAAGTACAGGTCAGGATCGGCATGCTCCACGCCGGACACTTCCTTTCCGGTGATCGGATGGGCCGGCACGAAACAGCCCAGGTGGTCACGCAGCACGCGGCGTGCGGCGTCCACCACATCGCGTTTGGTCGAACCAACGTCCATGACCAGCGTGTTGGGCCCAACCAGATGGCGGATCGCCTTGAACGTGGCCTCGGTCGCAGAAACCGGCACCGCCAGCAGCACAATGTCGGCCCCCGACACGGCCAGCAGCGCAGACGGCGCCTCGACGTCAATCACCCCCATCTGGCGTGCCCGCTCGGTGGTGGAGGGGGACTTGCTGTACCCGACCACGCGTTTGACCAGGCCGGCGCGTTTGAGCGCCAGTGCGAAAGAGCCGCCCATCAGGCCGCAGCCTATCAGCCCGAGTTGCTCAAACATGCGGGGACACCGGGTTGGCTTGCAGATGCTTCATGAAGTTCAGTCGCTTGCAGGATAAGTGCCAAGCACCTTGTAGAAGGCGCACAGCTGCTGCAGATCCTTCAGGGCCGCGGCCACATGGGGCTGGGACGGGTGGCCCTGAAGATCGATGTAGAAGAAATATTCCCACTGGCCCGAACGGGCGGGGCGGGACTCGAAGCGCGTCATGGACACGCCATGGGTTTTCAGCGGCACCAGGATGTCGTGCACCGCGCCGGGCCGGTTAGGCACCGAAACAATCAGGCTGATGCAGTCCTTGCCCGAGGCTTCGGGTGCGCCAAGCACCTGGGGCAGGCAGATCACGGCAAAGCGGGTGCGGTTGAAGGCATCGTCCTGGATGGCGTGGGCGCCCAGGTGAAGGCCGAATTCAGCGCCCGCACGTTCGCTTGCAATGGCGGCCCATGCCGGATTGCCAGCCGCCAGCCGGGCACCCTCGGCATTGCTGGACACCGCCCGCCGCTCGGCATTCGGCAAATGCGTCCCCAGCCAGCCCTGGCATTGGGCGAGCGCCTGCGCATGCGCCAGGACCACTTCAATACCGTCAAGGGACGGCGACAGGCGCAGCAGGTTGTGCCGGACCAGCAGGCTGATTTCCCCGATGACATGTACCGGCGAATTGAGAAACAGATCCAGCGTGCGGGTGACGACGCCTTCGGTGTTGTTTTCGACCGGCACCACACCAAAATGGGCTGTGCCAGAGGTTGCCGCGTGAAATACCTCGTCAAAACTGGCGCAGGCAACGTGCTCGATGCTGGAGCCGAAAAACTGCACCGCAGCCTGTTCGCTGAAAGTGCCGGCCGGCCCGAGGTAGGCGACGCGTTGCGGCGCCTCCAGGGCGCGGCAGGCGGACATGACTTCACGCCAGATGTGCGCAATGCTGTCGCCCTTCAGCGGGCCGAGGCTGGCCGACTGCAGGCCGTGAATCACCTGGGCCTCTCGCTCGGGACGAAAAACCGGTGAACCCTCCTGGCGTTTGATCTCGCCGACCTCGTTGGCCAGCGCAGCACGCTGGTTCAGCAGCTTCAGGAGCTGCTGATCCACGGCATCGATTTGCTGGCGAAGTTGTGGCAGGGTCTGGGTCATGTCGGTCTGTGTCGAGCGGAGCTGTGGTGCAGGGTGCTGTCGCCGCACCAGGCGAGCAACAGCGCGGGGCGTGGAAGAAAGCTACTTTTTCTGGGGTGCCGGTTTTGCGGCAGGCGCCGCCGGCGCAGAACCCACGATCTTGCTTGCAGCCGCATCGAATTGCCGGGCGCGCGCCTGGATGTCCGGCTGCGTGTCGGCCACCAGTTTTTTCACGAACACATCCACCAGTTCCGGGGTCGCGGTCTTGTATTTCTTGATCACGGGCGACTCAAAAAAGGCGGCGAGCTGTTTGAGCTCGTCGAGGCTGAAACGCTCCATATAGGCGGGAACCAGCGCATCGCTGTTGGCCTGGGCGACCTTGGCGCCGATGAGTTTGTTGGCATCTGCAACGAATTTGGCAAGTTCTGCGTTGAATTCCTCCGTCGCCTTGGCCTGGCGCGCTTTGGGCACGCTGCTGTCAAAACGTGGTGCCCAGCCGGCAACGATATCCTGAGCGGCGGTCCCGGCCAGTTGCCCAACCAGGGCGTCGAGGTCGGCCTGCTGCAGGGCGACGACCTTGTTGGCCCACTCTCGTTTGGGATCGGCATTGGTCGTCTGGCTTGAGGCTGCGAACGCACAGCCTGCGATCAGCAGGGCTGTCACTAATTTTTTCATTCAGGGATATCCGTGTTTGGAGTGTTGGCAGAATCGCCTTCACTTCCGGTGTCGTTGTCGTCAAGCGTGGCGTCGTTTTCGACAATGCGCTGCAAACCGCTGAGCTGGGATCCTTCATCCAGTCCGATCAGCGTCACGCCCTGGGTGGCGCGCCCCATCTCGCGTATTTCGCTCACGCGCGTGCGAACCAGCACGCCCTTGTCGGTGATCAGCATGATTTCATCGTCCACATGCACCAGTGTCGCGGCAACCACCTTGCCGTTGCGTTCGCTTTGCTGGATGGCGATCATGCCCTTGGTGCCGCGGCCGTGGCGCGTGTATTCCTGGATGGACGTGCGTTTGCCGAAGCCATTTTGCGTGGCGGTCAACACGCTTTGCTGCTCGTCCTCGGCAACCAGCATGGCAATCACGCCCTGGCCATCATCAAGCATCATGCCGCGCACGCCGCGGGCATTGCGGCCCATGGGGCGCACGTCGTTTTCATCGAAGCGCACGGCTTTACCGCCGTCGGAAAACAGCATCACGTCGTGTTTGCCGTCGGTCAGCGCAGCGCCAATCAGGTAGTCGCCCTCATCGAGATCCACCGCGATGATGCCGGCCTTGCGCGGATTGCTGAAATCTTCCAGCGGCGTCTTTTTGACCGTGCCCATGCTGGTCGCCATGAAAACATACTGGTCCGCCGGGAAGCTGCGCTTGTCGCCCGTCAGCGGCAACACCACGGTGATTTTTTCGCCTTCCTGCAGGGGGAACATGTTGACAATGGGCCGGCCGCGCGAGCCGCGTGAACCCGCCGGCACTTCCCACACCTTGAGCCAGTAGAGCCGGCCGCGGTTGGAAAAACACAGGATGTAGTCGTGCGTGTTGGCAATGAAGAGCTGGTCCACCCAGTCGTCTTCCTTGGTGGCCGTCGCCTGCTTGCCGCGCCCGCCGCGTTTTTGCGAACGGTATTCGGACAGGGGCTGGCTTTTGATGTAACCGGTATGCGACAGCGTGACCACCATGTCGGTGGGCGTGATCAGGTCTTCGGTGCTGAGGTCGAAGGAGCTGTGCTCCACCTGGCTGCGGCGCGCGCCCAGCTTGGTCTGGCCGAATTCCTGGCGGATGACCGACAACTCTTCGCCGATGATGGTCGAGACGCGTTCCGGCTTGGCAAGGATGTCGAGCAGATCGTCAATTTCCGCCATCACTTCCTTGTACTCGGCCACGATCTTGTCCTGCTCCAGGCCGGTCAGGCGCTGCAGGCGCATCTGCAGGATTTCCTGGGCCTGGGTATCGGAGAGCCGGTACAGGCCGTCGCTGCCCATGCCAAATGCTTTTTCCAGGCCATCGGGCCGGTAGTCGTCGGCGTTCACCACACCGCCGTCCGCGCGGGTGCGGGTGAGCATTTCGCGCACCAGGCTGCTGTCCCAGGGACGAAGCATCAGTTCGGCCTTGGCGACAGGGGGCGTCGGTGCGTTGCGGATGATGGCAATGAAGTCGTCGATGTTGGCCAGAGCGACAGCCAGACCCTCCAGAACGTGGCCGCGTTCGCGCGCCTTGCGCAGGGTGAACACCGTGCGGCGCGTCACGACTTCGCGGCGGTGCGACAGGAAGACCTGGATCAGGTCCTTCAGGTTGCAGAGTTTGGGCTGGCCGTTGACCAGCGCCACCATGTTGATGCCAAAGGTGTCCTGCAACTGGGTTTGCTTGTACAGGTTGTTCAGCACGACTTCAGGCACTTCACCGCGCTTGAGTTCGATCACCAGGCGCATGCCGGACTTGTCGGATTCGTCCTGGATGTGGCTGATGCCTTCGATCTTCTTCTCATGCACCAGCTCGGCCATGCGCTCCTGCAGCGTCTTCTTGTTGACCTGGTAGGGCAGCTCGTCGACGATGATGGACTGGCGCTGGCCCTTGTCGATGTCTTCAAAGTGGCATCTGGCGCGCATGACGACCTTGCCGCGGCCGGTGCGGTAGCCATCCTTGACGCCGTTGATGCCGTAAATGATGCCGCCGGTGGGGAAGTCCGGCGACGGAATGATTTCCATCAGTTCGTCAATGGTCGCTTGCGGATTTTTCAGCAGATGCAGGCAGGCATCGACCACTTCATTGATGTTGTGCGGCGGGATGTTGGTCGCCATGCCGACCGCGATGCCCCCGGACCCGTTGATCAGCAGGTTGGGAATGCGCGAAGGCAGGACCAGGGGCTCCTTTTCGCTGCCGTCATAGTTGGGTCCAAAGTCAACGGTTTCCTTGTCGATGTCGGCCAGCATCTCCTGGGCGATTTTCGACAGCCGGACCTCTGTGTAACGCATGGCTGCAGCGCTGTCGCCGTCCACCGAGCCGAAGTTGCCCTGACCGTCCACCAGCATGTGGCGCATGGAGAAATC
This sequence comes from uncultured Polaromonas sp., assembly GCA_965650045.1. Lineage (GTDB taxonomy): Bacteria > Pseudomonadota > Gammaproteobacteria > Burkholderiales > Burkholderiaceae_C > Polaromonas. Next base: position 4,248 of record CBFGNA010000070.1, on the reverse strand, counting down.
CTGGGCCATGCGCACAATCGCGTCATACACGGACTGGTCGCCGTGCGGGTGGTATTTACCAATGACGTCGCCGACGATACGGGCGGACTTTTTGTACGGGCGGTTCCAGTCGTTGTTCAGCTCATGCATCGCGAACAACACCCGGCGATGGACCGGTTTCAGGCCATCCCGAGCATCTGGCAAAGCGCGACCCACAATCACGCTCATCGCGTAATCAAGGTAGCTGCGCCGCATTTCCTCTTCAAGACTGATGGGCAGGGTTTCTTTGGCAAACTGGGTCATGGAGAGGCCTGAAAAGGATTTGGCGGTGCACTCGGCGAGCGAAACCCGTTGATTTTAAGGCTTGAGTTTAGGGCAGCCGCGGTGTGGCACTCCAGCAACAGAAAACAAAGAATCTTCATTCTGTGTCAGACGAAGCCGATAGCGCGCTTGAACGGTCAATGAGCTATGGCACAATAACTGTAACGCTTTGAGTGATGGTCACTCACGGCGTGTATCCAATCGCAGCAAGTCTGCGGCTTTTCTCTAGAGGAGAACCATGAAGAAACTCAACAAAGTGGCAATGTTGTTTGCTTCCGCAGCGCTTGCAACCGCCGCTGGTGCACAAACAATTGATAACTGGAAAAACGGCACGAACGAGCTGGTCTGGAAAAACGGCACCAACGAACTGTGCTGGCGCGATGGGTTCTGGACCCCCGCCACCGCCGCTCCTGGCTGCGACGGCGCAATCGTTCCTGCAGCACCTGCTGCAATGCCTGCAGCGGCTGCACCTGCTCCTGCCGCAAAACCTGTTACTCCTCCCCCTCCTCCTGCTGCTACCAAAGTCACTTACGCCGCTGACGCGTTCTTCGACTTTGACAAGTCTGTGCTGAAGCCAGAAGGCAAGGCAAAGCTTGACGACCTGGTGAGCAAGATCAAGGACATCAACCTTGAAGTCATCATCGCCGTCGGCCACACTGACGCCGTGGGTAGCGATTCCTACAACCAGAAGTTGTCGGTCCGCCGCTCCGAAGCTGTCAAGGCTTACCTGGTGTCCAAAGGCGTTGAGAAAAACCGCGTTTACACCGAAGGCAAGGGTGAGAAGCAGCCAGTCGCTGACAACAAGACCAGCGAAGGCCGCGCGAAAAACCGTCGCGTGGAAATCGAAGTCGTTGGCACTCGCGCCAACAAGTAATCCTTTCAGGATTGCCCAAAAAAACCGCGCTACGGCGCGGTTTTTTTATGCTCGGGCGATAATCAGAACATGCACAGCACTGAAAACGCAGACCCCACCGAACTGGCCAAATTTTCCGATCTCGCGCACCGCTGGTGGGACACCGAAAGCGAATTTCGCCCACTGCACCAGATCAATCCCCTGCGTCTGGGCTGGATTGAAAGTCTGGTGCCACTGAAAGGCAAACGTGTTCTGGATATCGGTTGCGGTGGCGGGATCCTTGCCGACGCCATGGCGCGTCGTGGTGCGGAAGTCCTGGGCATCGATCTGGCGGGCAAAGCCCTGAAAGTTGCGCAACTTCATGCGCTCGAAGCAGGAACCCAAGGCGTGGCGTACCGGGAAATCAGTGCCGAGGCGCTGGCGGACGAACAACCGGCGGGTTTCGATGTAGTGACATGCATGGAAATGCTCGAACATGTGCCCGACCCCTCGTCCGTGGTGCGCGCCTGCGCCACCCTGGTCAAACCGGGTGGCCATGTGTTTTTTTCCACCATCAACCGCAACGCCAAAGCCTTTGTTTTTGCCATCGTCGGCGCCGAGTATGTGCTGAACCTTCTGCCGCGCGGCACCCACGAATACGCCAAGTTCATCAAGCCCAGCGAACTGGCCGCTTATTGCCGCAGTGCGGGACTGAGTCTGCAGCACACGCGCGGCATGGAGTACAACCCCCTGAGCCAGCATTACTGGCTCAGCGCCGACACCAGCGTGAACTACCTGCTGGCAACGCAGAAGGCTTTCTGACATGTTTCACCCCATTGAGGCCGTGTTGTTTGACCTGGACGGCACGCTGATCGACAGCGCGCCCGACCTTGGCGCCGCTGCTGACAAAATGCGAACCGACCGCGGCATGTCGTCCCTGCCGCTGGCGGACTACCGACCCATGGCGGGAGCCGGGGCTCGGGGCATGCTCGGTGTGGCTTTTGGCCTCACGCCCGACGACGCTGATTTCGCTGTCCTGAAGGAAGAGTTTTTCCTCAACTACGAAGCCTGCATGACGGAACGCACCTATGCCTTCAATGGGGTGGACGGGTTGATCGCACAAATCAGCGGAGCAGGGCTCAAATGGGGTGTGGTGACCAACAAGTCACAGCGTTTTACCTTGCCGCTGACCCGCCAGATGCCCTTGTTTGGAACGGCGCAAACCATCGTCAGCGGGGATACCACGCCTTACGCGAAGCCCCATCCAGCCCCTCTTCTGGAGGCGGCCCGTCAGCTCAATGTGGAGCCGGGTCGCTGCCTGTACGTCGGTGACGACGAACGCGACATCGTGGCCGGCCGCGCCGCCGGTATGCAGACAGTCGCTGCGGCCTATGGTTATCTGGGGGCGCTGGCCGATACGCAGCACTGGAAAGCCGATGCCACCATTGTTTCGCCGGCCGCGCTCTTGAATTTGCTGCGTTTGGCTTAAACTAGCTGGCTTGGGGCTGCATTGGTTTCGACGTGGGTTCGGACGCGGTGTGGTGCATGTCGAGCTGAGTGTGCTCGTAAAACTGATTCAAACAAACTAACTGCAAACGACGAACGTTTCGCACTCGCTGCTTAATTGCCAGTGAGCTTTACAACAGCAGGCCGATGGGCTGGGCAAGGGGTGTTTAGCGCAAGTTAAATGCTCCCGGCTGTAAAGATAATTTCATCGGCTGGCTCCGGGCTGGGTACCTTAACCCGGGGCAAGAAAATAGGGTGCTGGCGTCCTGTGTAGCGTGCGACTGCGCGACCCAGGTGGCGAGACTCAAATCAGACCGCTAAACATGTAGATCTGCCCGAACAAGGCTTGCGGACGGGGGTTCAAATCCCCCCAGCTCCACCATACAAGACGGCCGCCGCCCATGAACCCTCATGGCGGCGGTTTTGTCATTTGTGCACCGGCGGACCCAGAAAGAAGTCCATCGCCAGAGCTACCACTGGCGGCTCGATCCGGTGCGGACCCCTGAACTCCAGCGCCGTCACCTCATAACCCGCCGCCTTGAGTCTGGCCACATGCGGTCGGGCGCTGGTTTCTATCGGCAACTGCTCGTCTTCCAGCCCATGCGCGATGAAGATGCGCGGCGCACCGTTTTGCTGGAACACCGACATGAAACCCCCCGAAAAAACCATCACGTGGCTGGCGACATCGCCATTGGTGACGCCGATGGAGAGGGCGTAGCTCCCGCCGTCGGAAAAACCGGCAAAACCCAGGTGCGCGAGATCGACGGAAAATCGTGATGCCACTTCGCCCAGTGCCAGCTCCAGCCGCTCCAGGTCGGGACCATTGCCGCCGATGACCAGGTCCCAGGTCGGGAACTGGGATTGCGGCAGCAGCAGCAAAAAGCCGCGTTGCCGGGCATGGTCGATCAGGAAGGGCAGCACCTTGTCGGCGCTGCCGCCGGCGCCGTGGAACATCACCAGCAGGGCGACCGGCGCGTCGGTGGGCAGGTTTTCGGGGACGATGAGTACGGCGTCGCGTTCGTCGGCAATGCCCAGGTTGTGGCGACCGGCGGGCAGGGCGGGCTTGCCAGACGCGGCGCCGGGACGGAAGGCCAGCCGTCCCAGCAGGGCGCCACCGAGGAGGGACATGTCCAACATCGCCGCCAATCTCAGGGTGCTTTGCCGATAGCGCGGAAGGCAGCGCACTGCGCAAACGCCTCCTCGCTGAGCGGCTGATTTTTGCCCTTGCAGAACTTGGCCGTCAGCTTGAGCAGTTCCTTGATGTCGCGTCCGCTGGCTGCTGCGTAGGTGGCCGTCAAGCGCGTGATCAGCTCGTCCGGCAGTTCGGCGTGGAACTGCCGTGCCAGCGATTTCCACAGCTGGATGGCCTGCTCGCGCGATGGCGTTTCAAACTGGATGACGGCGATGCAGCGCGACAGGATGGCGTCGTCAATGTCCGCCACGCGGTTGGTGGTCATGAACAGCAGGCCGTTGAAATATTCCAGCGTGCGCAGAAACTCGGCGACGATGGCGTTGTGCTGAAGGTCGTTGTCGCGGCGACGGATGTAGACGTCGGCCTCGTCGAGCAGCAGCACCGAGTCCCAGCGCGCGGCGCGTCGCAGGATGGTGGA
>CBFGNA010000069.1:0-9188 GCA_965650045.1 uncultured Polaromonas sp. | reverse complement strand
AAAGAGGCGCTGGCGGCGCTGCGCGCGCGCGGCATCCGCGTCGTAATGATCTCCGGCGACAACCGCGGCGCAGCGCTGGCCATGGGTGCGCGTCTGGGGCTGGGCGCCGACGAGGTCATGGCCGAGGTGCTGCCCGGCGACAAGGCGGCCGCAGTCGCAGCGCTGAAGGTGGGGGGCCATGATTTTTCCGCCGGGCCGTCCCAAGGAAAAGCCGGCCCCTTTGTCTTCCCGTGGAAGGGGCAGCGCACCGCCGCAGGCTCGCGAAGCGACAAGCGTGGGGGCCATGTGGTCGTCATGGTCGGCGACGGCGTCAACGACGCCCCGGCGCTGGCGGCCGCCGATGTCGGCATGGCCATGGGCACCGGCACCGACGTGGCCATGCACGCGGCCGGCATCACCCTGATGCGCGGCGATGTGGCCCTGGTGGCCGGGGCGCTGGACATCTCGCACCGCACGGTGATGAAGATCCGGCAGAACCTGTTCTGGGCTTTTGCCTACAACGTGGCCGGCATCCCGCTGGCGGCGCTGGGCTTCCTGAGCCCGGTGGTGGCCGGTGCGGCGATGGCGTTGTCCAGCGTCAGCGTGATCTCCAACGCCCTGCTGCTCAAACGCTGGAAGCTGCGGCGGGATTGAACTGGATCAAAAAGCATGGTCACTGGCAGTGCTGCGTGTGCACGATACATCACACATAAGGCATCCCCGTCACCATTTCCAGTAGCGCTGGCCCTACCTCGTTTTCCAGTTGGCCGGGCTTCACGGCCTGGGCACCCAGCACGCAATTGAAAACAAAGAGTTCTCCCCGCGTAGCGTGGCGGTAGGGAACGCCCACCGTACATACGTCAGGCCGATATCCCTTGTACGAATAACAGAATCCCCGTGTACGCCATTCTTCGATCATCTCCTGTGCACCTGGCCCCCACTTGCTCCAGTCGTCTGGCGTCTTGATCCGGATCTCGTTGAGCAGGGTTTCCCGCTCCGCCACCGAGCAGCCGGCAAGGTAGGCGCGGCCATTGGCCGCGGCAATGATGGGGTGCGACATGCCGATGTCGGAATAACGCTGCGCCTGAATCGAGCGCGAACGGCTGGTCTCCACGTAGACGATGCTCAGCCTGTCCCTCATCCCCAGAGAGACCGAGCCACCCAGCTTTTCGGCCAGCTTGCGCATCGGGGAGCGCACCACCTGCCGGAGCGGAATATTGGCTAGCAGCGGGTACGAGAGTGTCAGCACCGCTGTGCCGAGCTGGTACTTGCCGGTTTCGCGCTCAGGCCGAAGGTAGCCCAACTGCGACAGCGTGTACGTCAGGCGCGAGATGGTTGGTTTGGGCAGGCCGGTGCGGTCCGACAGTTCGCGGTTGCCCAGCACTGGATGCTCGGGCGTGAAACATCGCAGGAGCTGCATGCCGCGGGCCAGCGTGGTGGCGAACTGACGGTCACCGGTGGTGTTATCGCCATCGGGTGAATGGTGAATAAGCGGTGTGGTCATGATGGTCAGCATATTGAAACAGTGTTCAGCATATCGAAACACTGGATTCGCTGCCATCAACGCGCCGATACATTGCCTCTAATCACAAGGAGACAAACCATGATTCGACTCATTACTGTCCTCGGCGCGCTTTGCACCGCTGCAGCTACCCTCACCGCATCCCCGGCCACCGCTGCGGACTACCCTGTTCGGCCGATCCGTCTGGTGGTGCCGTTCGGTCCCGGCGGCATCACGGATGTGATCGCGCGGCAGGTGGCCAAGGGCCTTGGCGACAAGCTGGGCCAGCAGGTCGTTGTGGATAACAAGCCCAGTGCCGGCCATATCGTCGCCATGCAGACCGTAGCCCAGGCATCGCCCGACGGTTACACCATTTTGCTGGGGTCCAACACCGGCTTCACGGTGGCGCCGCACATGTACAAGGGCCTGGGCTTCGACATTGGCGCCTTCCAGCCGATTGCGCCGATCAACACTGCGCCCACCGTGCTGCTGGCTCGCCCTGATTTCCCCGCCAACAATCTCACCGACTTCATCAAGATGGTGAAGGCCAGGCCCGGCGTCATGAACTACGGCTCGTTCGGAATCGGCTCCAGCGCCCACTTGGGGATGGAAGCGTTCAAAAGCGATACGGGCATTCAGATCACGCATATCCCTTACAAGGGCGACGCGCCGGGCCTGCTGGCCCTGATGGCCAAGGAAGTCGATGTGGCCTACATCACGCTGTTCAGCGCCCAGTCGCGCATCAAGGCGGGCGAGTTCAAAGCCATCGGCACGCTGCAGAACGAAAAGCTGGTTAACTTTCCCAATGTGCAGACCACCTTGGAGGCGGGCTCGAAGAATGCCGGCATGCCGGTCTGGATTGCTTTTTTTGCCACGCCTGGCACGCCGGCCGACGTGATGAAAAAGCTGGAGGAGGCCACCCGTTCGGTGACAGCCTCCGCGGAGTTCAAGGATTTCCTGCGCAGCCGCGGCGCCGAGCCGATGGAGATGAGCAACCAGCAGCTGATGCGTTTCATCCAGGACCAGTCGTCCAAGGTGGGCCCCATCGTCCAGTCCATCGGCTTGAAGCCCCAGTAAAGGAAACACGAGTATGCGAGTCATCGTCGCCGGCTGCGGCATCGGCGGAGCGGCGCTTGCCCTGGCGCTGCGCAAATTCAACATCGACCATGTGGTGCTGGAACAGGCGCCGCGGTTTGAAGAGGTGGGCGCAGGCGTCCAGCTCAGCCCCAATGGTGTGGCCGTCCTGAAGAACCTGGGCGTGCACGACGCCCTGGCGCGGGTGGCGTTCCAGCCCAAGGACCTGTTGTATCGCGACTGGCAGACCGGCGAGGTGCTGATGACCAACCCGCTCATGCCGCAGATCAACGAACACTTCGGCGCGCCTTACTACCATGCACACCGCGCCGACCTGCTGGGCGTGCTGACCGAGGGTCTCAAGTCCGAGCACGTGAAGCTGGGCCGGAAAATCGTTTCGGTGGGGCAGAAGGGCGACAGGGTTTTCGCGACACTGACGGACGGCTCGGTGGAAGAGGGAGACGTGCTGATCGGCGCGGACGGTATCCACTCGCTGGTGCGCGGTCAGGTCTTCCAGGCCGATGCGCCGCAGTCCTCGGGCTGCGTCGCATGGCGCGGCATGGTCGATGCGCAGGAGGCAAAGCACCTGGGTATCAGCCCCTCAGCCCATGTGTGGATGGGGCCTGGACACAGCGTGGTGACCTACTACGTCTCGGGCGGCCGCCGCATCAACTGGATCGCCATCGGCAGCTCGCCGGCCAACCGCAAGGAATCATGGTCGGCCACTGCCACCGTGCAGGAGGTGCTGGCCGAATACCAGGGTTGGCATCCGGAGGTGACCGAGCTGGTCAAGCTCACGCACAAGCCCTTTGTCACCGCGCTGTACGACCGCACACCGCTCGCCGCCTGGGTGAAGGGCCGCATCGCCTTGATGGGGGACGCGGCGCACGCCATGCTGCCTTACCACGCCCAGGGCGCGGTGCAGAGCATGGAAGACGCCTGGGTGCTGGCCCGCTCGCTGGACCAGGGCGAGAGCGATGTCGAAGGCGCGTTGCAGAAGTACCAGGTGCTGCGGCTGGACCGCGCCTCGCGGGTGCAGGCGCAGTCGCGCCTGGCCGAGAAGCGCTTCCACATGAGTGACCCGATCGAGGTGGCCGAGCGCAACGCAAAGTTTCGCAAGTACGACGCAAAACACACGGGCGGCTACCTGCCCCAGCAAGAGTGGCTTTTCGGTTATGACGCCGAAGCTGCTGCCCGGGGCACTGACGACAAGTGGCGCGCGCTGCGGGCCTGGTAAGAACGACAAGGAAGAACCGACATGGCATACGAACACATCCTCTACGCGGTGAAGGACGGCGTGGCCCGCCTCTCGCACAACCGGCCCGAGGCGCGCAACGCCGAAAGCCAGGGCCTGCTGGAAGAGCTGGACCAGGCGCTCAAGGCCGCAACGGCCGACGACGCGGTGAAGGTCATCGTCATCGACGGCAAGGGCGCGCATTTCTCGGCCGGCCACGATTTGAAGGAGGCGGCCGCAAAGCGCAGCAACTTCACGGTGGAGCAGCGCTGGGCTTTCGAGGAGCGCTATTACCTGGGCTACGCGATGAACATCTGGGATTGCCCCAAGCCCACCATCGCGCAGGTCAACGGCGCCTGCATCGCGGGCGGCTTCATGGTGGCGAACATGTGCGACCTGATTGTTGCCTCCGACGATGCGTTCTTCTCCGACCCGGTGTGCCAGACGCTGGGCGCGGCGGCGGTGGAAGTGCTGATCCACCCTTGGGTGATGGGCGCGCGCAAGGCCAAGGAATTTCTCTTCATGGGCAGTCGCCTGACGGCCCAGGAGGCGCAGGCCGTCGGCATGGTCAACAAGGTGGTGCCGCGGGCCGAGCTGGATGCCGAGGTGGACCGCATGGCCGCGCGCATGACGCTGGCCGATCCGTTCGCGCTGCGGCTGGTCAAGCGCTCGATCAACCGCGGGTTGGACATGCAGGGCCTGCGTGCCGCGGTCAACGCGCATTTCGACACGCACCAGCTCAGCCACCTGTCCGAAGGCTTCCAGCGCAGGCGTGTGGAAGGCCTGGCCAACGCCATCGACCGCACACCGGCCAGGGCCTGAGCCATGTCGCAGCAGCAGCTAGCGCCTATCGTCGAAGGCTTCCGCCGGCTATACACCGGCTGGGCGTCCGGCGGCGCGGGCATTGCGCAGATGCGCAGCGACTGGGATGCGTTCATCGCACCCACGAAGCTCGCAGCGGAAGTGGCCGATGTCGAAGCCAATGGCGTGGCGTGCCGCTGGGTCGCAGCGCCCGGTACGCGCGACGACGCGGCCATCGTGTTCTTCCACGGCGGCGGTTACCAGATCGGCTCGCTCGATTCGCACCACAACCTGATGGCGGCGCTTTCCGCCGCGGCGGGCTGCCGCGTGCTGGGTGTGGATTACCGCCTCGCACCGGAGAACCGGTTTCCGGCGCCGGTGGACGATGCGCTCTCTGCTTACCGCTGGCTCGCCAAACGCATGGCCACCGAGCGCATCACGCTGTGCGGCGATTCGGCGGGCGGCGGGCTGGCTGTCGCGCTGATGACGCTGCTGCGCGACAAGCACATGCCGCTGCCGGCGGCTGCCGTTGCCATGTCGCCCTGGGTGGACATGGAAGCGGGCGGGGCTTCGTTCGAATCCAACGCGGCGCACGACCCGGTGACCAACCGCCGCACTATCCAGCTGATGGCGCGCGCCTACCTGGGCCGTAACGGCAACCCGCGCGAGCCGCTGGCTTCGCCGGTGCATGCCAACCTGGCGCGGCTGCCGCCCCTGCTGGTGCAGGTGGGCAGCCACGAGGTGTTGCTGGACGACGCGCGCGCGCTGGTGGCAACTGCCAGTGCGCAGGGCGTGGACGTGCGACTGACCGAATGGAAAGGCATGCCCCATGTATTTCAGTTGTTCGCGGGCCGGCTCGACGAAGCCGACGCGGCGATCCACGAAGCCGGGCAGTTCCTGGCCGTGGCAATGTCACAAGAGATGAGGAAGCAGGCATGAAACAGGCACTGGAGCACATCAAGGTGCTGGACCTCACGCGCGTGCTGGCCGGCCCTTGGGCCACCCAGACACTGGCCGACATGGGTGCGCAGGTCATCAAGGTGGAGCGGCCCGGCGCGGGCGACGACCTGCGCGGCTGGGGCCCCCCGTTCCTGAAGGACGCGCAGGGTAACGAGACCAGGGACGCGGCGTATTTCCTCAGCGCCAACCGCGGCAAGAAGTCGATCACGCTGGACATCGCCACTGCCGAGGGACAGGAAATCGTGCGCGCGCTGGCGAAGGAAGCCGACGTGCTGGTCGAAAACTACAAGGTGGGCACGCTGGCTCGCTACGGCCTGTCCTACGAAGATCTGAGGGCTGTCAACCCGCGCCTGGTGTATTGCTCGGTCACAGGCTTCGGCCAGTCGGGCCCGTACGCGCCGCTGCCCGGCTACGACTACATTTTCCAGGGCATGGGCGGCCTGATGAGCATCACCGGCATGCCGGACGGTGAGCCGGGCGGCGGGCCGCTGAAGACCGGCATCCCGATCACCGACATCGTCACTGGCATCTACGCGGCGACTGCCATCCTGGGCGCGCTGGAGCACCGCAATCTGAGCGGCGAGGGCCAGGCCATCGACATCGCGCTGCTGGACTGCCTGGTCAACGTGACCGGCTGCGCGGTGATGAACTACTTCCTCTCGGGCAAGCTGCCGCAGCGGCTGGGCAACGAGCACTCGAACATGGTTCCCTACCAGGTGTTCCGCTGCAGGGAGGGTGACGTGATCGTGGCCGTGGGCAACGACACGCAGTTCGCAGCCTTCTGCAAGCTGATCGGCCTGCCGCAGCTGGCGCGGGACGAGCGTTTCGCCTCGTCGGCGCAGCGCAGCCGCAACCGGCTGGCGCTGATCCCCATGATCGCCGAGGCGATGCTGGACAAGACCATGGGCGAATGGGTGGACCTGATGGAAGCAGCCAATGTGCCGTGCGGGCCGATCAACAACCTGCAGCAGGTGTTCGACGACCCGCAAGTGCAGCACCGCGGGCTGAAGGTCTCGCTGCCGCACGCTGCGGGGGTGGAGGCTCCCGGCGTTGCCAGTCCGATCCGCTATTCGAGCACCCCAGTCGTCTATGGACGAGCAGCCCCCGTGCTGGGCGAACACACCGATGAGGTGCTGCAGGGCGCGCTGGGCCTGACTCCCGGGCGTCTCGCGCAGTTACGTGAGCAGGGGGTGGTCTGAGATGGCCGTGCTGGAAATCAGCCGCAGTGGCGCCACGGCGGTTCTTACGCTGAACCGGCCAGAGCGGCGCAACGCGCTTGACGGGAGTCTTCGCGATGCCTTGCAGGCGGCGGTCGGACAGTTGCGCGACGATACGGAGGTGCGCTCGGTGGTGCTGGCCGGCGCTGGCGGTCACTTTTGTGCGGGCGGCGACATCAACGCCATGCAGCAGTCGCAGGAACAGGCGGATCTGGGTTTGCGAACCCGTGGGCGCATTCAGGCGCTGCAGCACTGGATGGGCGCACTGGCCGACCTGGAAAAGCCCGTGATTGCCGCGGTGGACGGCGTGGCCTTTGGCGCGGGCCTGTCACTGGCGCTGGCTGCAGATTTTATTTTGGCGGCGCCCGGCGCGCGCTTTTGCGCAGTGTTCACGCGCATCGGATTGGTGCCGGATGCGGGCGCCATGTATTTCCTGCCGCGCCGTGTGGGCCTGCCGCGCGCCAAAGAACTGGTGTTTTCTGCGCGCGAGGTGGGTGCTGAGGAAGCGCTGCGAATCGGGCTGGTGGATGAGGTGGTGCACGACGGGCTGATGACACGGGCGCTGGCAATGGCGCAAGGGTTTCATGGCGCGGGGGCGGATGCCATGGGTATCGCCAAGAACATCATGAACGGCAGCTTCGAGTCCGGTCGCGACAACATCTTCGAACGGGAAGCCCTGGCGCAGGCCATTTGCCGGGAGAGCGTGTTCCACCGGCAATCGCTCTTGGGGAGATAGTGCATGGCGCGAAGCGCGGCCAACACCTCGTAGCCCTGCACCCAGCCGGCCTCCGGGATCGGCGTTTGCTTCACGGCAGAAAACCGCGTGCCGGCCGAAAAAAGACCCTGGGCCGACACGGCTGCGACGTGCGGGGGTGAGGCCGACGTAGCGCGCACGTCAGCCTGCTTTTTTGCAGACACTGGCGTGGATGCTGCCCGGGTTTGAGCATCAAAAAGGCCTCCAGCCCCCAGCTGTCGGGCGTAAGCAGCTATTGAATCAATAGCAACCTGGCGTGGTGCCGCTGCAGCGCATCCCCCGACCGGGGGATTGAGGCGGCCCGGCTTTTTTGTTAGCGTGGGGCATGCATGCTGACGCTCGCCTGGATGTGCTGGTGGTGGACGATGAACCGTTTCATCTGGCGCGCCTGTGCGACAACCTGCAGCTCGACGCGCGCCTGCACCTGGCCGGCGCGTTTTCCAGCGGGGGCGCTGCGCTGGCCCGGCTGGAAGACCTGTTGCCCGACGTGGCGCTGGTGGACCTCGGCCTGCCGGACATGGATGGCTTCGAGCTGATCCGCCAGATCCGTGCGCGTTGCCCGGCCACCGATGTGCTGGTGGTGTCGGTGTTCGGCACCGAGTACCACCTGCTGCACGCCATTGAGGCGGGCGCCACCGGTTACCTGCTCAAGGACTCGGCGCCGGCCGACTTCAACGCCGGCATCCACGCGGTGCATGCCGGCGAGTCGCCGATCAGCCCCTCTCTGGCGCGCCACCTGCTGCGCCGCTGCGTCGGCATGGCGCCCACCAACCCGTCGCCCGATCCGCAGCATCAGGGCCTGCTGTCGCTGCGCGAGACCGGCATTCTGGAGGCGATTGCGCGCGGCGACAGTTTCACCGACATCGGCCGCAAGCTTTTCATCTCGCCGCACACGGTGAAGACCCACGTGAAGAACATCTACCGCAAGCTGGAAACACATTCGCGGCAGGAAGCGGTGCTGGTGGCGCGCCAGCGCGGGCTGATTCATCCGTGACCACGCTGCGGCTGATTTTTGCGCTGTGCTGCGCCTGGCCCGCGTGGCTGCAGGCCGTGCCGCTGGCGCCCGGCCAGCTGAGCCTGCTGGACCGCATGGAGTTTGTGAAGTCCGACGCCGCCACGCCGCCCGAGGCCGGCTGGCAACCGCAAACCCTGCCGGACAGCTGGCGTACCTCGCGGCCGGGCGCCTCCGGTTACGGCTGGTACCGCGCGCGGCTCACGCTGGCGCAGCCGCCGGCGGCCACGCTGGGCGTGATGATCAGCCTGGTCGGCACCACGTATGCGCTGTATGTCAACGGCGTGGAAATCGGCGACGGCGGCGGCATGAGCGGGCCGATACGCCGCACCGGCACCCAGCCGCAGTTCGTGGCCATCCCACCGCAGGCGCTCCACGCCGGTGACAACTGGCTGCACCTGCGCGTGCGGGTGGCGCCGAATCTGCGCGGCGGCCTGACGCCGGTGCTGCTTGGGCCGCGTGCGGAGGTGGAGGATGTGTTCGAACAAAAATACTTTTTGCGGGTCACGCTCACGCGCTCGGCCAACGTCGCACTCATCGTCACCGGCCTGATCGTCGGGCTGCTGTGGCTGCGGCGCTCGCGCGAGTCGATCTACGGCTATTTCGCGGCGCTGGCGGTGTTGTGGTCGCTGCGCAACTTCCACTACACCTACAGC
>CBFGNA010000068.1:0-9205 GCA_965650045.1 uncultured Polaromonas sp. | reverse complement strand
GCCTGCACCACGCCCGCCAGCCAGCGGTCGATCAGCGCGGGATCGTTGATGGTCTTGAGCGACTGGTAGGCGGTTTCCGCTTCCGGAAAGCGCCGGCGTAAAAAGTTGAGCCACTGCTTGAGCCGGCCCGGCCGCGAGCGCGCGTCGAGCCGCGCACAGACCAGTTGCCAGAAGTCGGCCAGCAGCGGCACCAGCTCGGGCCAGCCAAAAGGCTGCGCGTCTACGGCGCCCATGGACGCCTGGATGGCGCGGCCCAGCCCCGGGTCGGCCACTGCGCCGCGGCCAATCATCAGCATGTCGCAGCCCGAGGCCTCGCGGCAGCGGCGTGCATCATCCACGGTCCAGATCTCGCCATTGGCCACCACGGGGATGGCCACCGCCGCACGGATGTCGGCGATGCGCTCCCAGTAGGCGGGCGGCCGGTAGGCCTGCGCCTTGGTGCGCGCATGCACCACCAGTTCGCAGGCGCCGCCACCGGCCATCGCCAGCGCACAGTCAATGGCCAGCGCGTCGTCGTGGTAGCCCAGCCGCATCTTGGCCGACACCGGCAGGTGGGCCGGCACCGCGCGCCGCACCGCGGCCACGATGGCGGCAATCGTCTCCGGCTCTTTCAGCAGTGCCGCGCCGCCGCCGTGGCGATTCACGATATTGGCCGGGCAGCCAAAGTTCAGGTCAATGCCGGCCGGGCCCAGCACTGCCAGCCGCGCGGCGTTCTCCGCCATGCATCCCGGGTCCGAGCCCAGCAGTTGCGCACGTACCGGCACACCGGCCAGCGTGCGGCCGCCGTTCAGCAGCTCGGGCACGATGCGCGTGAACACGCGTTCGGGCAGCAACTGGTCGGTGATGCGGATGAACTCCGAGACGCAGCGGTCCACGCCGCCGGCACGCGTCAGGATATCGCGCAGCACAAAGTCCAGAAGCCCTTCCATGGGCGCCAGCAAAATGGTCATGCCCGAATGCTAACGCGCAGCCCCGCCGCGGGCCACGCCTGCAGGAATGTCCGCCTTTTGAATGAAAAAGGCCTCCAGCCCTTGCCAGAATTGCGTGGACAGCTCTTTTTTTGATAGCGCGGCATTGGCCTTTCCGTCCTACAACAATGGCGGGGTCTTCTTACAGCTTCACCGCAAGGCGCGGCCTAAATTGGTGGCTTCATTGAAGGAGACACGATGCCAAGGCCTGCCGCCCCCCGAAACGCTGACCCCGCTGAGCCGCGGCGCAGCGGCCTTGCGGGCACCCCCGGGACGCCGGCACAGCCGGGCGCTCAGCGCAAGGGCTGGCCATTTGCCCAGGGCTCGCAAAACCACCTCGACGAAACCTCGGCCCCCTGGCCCCGGCCGCCGCGCGCCACGCCAGCGAAAGCCCCGGACCACAAGCCCGGTCAATAAGCGCCGATGTAATCCTTCTTGCCCACCTCCACGCCGTTGTGGCGCAGGATGTCATAAGCGGTGGTGGTGTGGAAGAAAAAATGCGGCAGGCCGTAGTTCAGCAGATAGGACTGGCCGGTAAAGATTTTTTCCTTGGGTGTGCCGGCCTGCGTCACGATGCGGCGATCCTCGCTGCCGTCGATCTGCGCTGCCTGCAGGCTGCCGACAAAGGCCAGCGTTTTTTCAATGCGCGCCTGCAGGTCGGCAAACGTGGCTTCGGTGTCCTCATAGCCGGGCACCTCGACACCGGCAATACGCGCCGACACGCTTTTGGCAAAGTCGCAGGCGATCTGCACCTGGCGAATCAGCGGGAACATGTCGGGATACAGCCGGGCCTGCAGCAGCGCTTCGGGCGCAATTTTTTTCGCCTCTACATGGGCCTCGGCCTTGGCCAGCACGCCACTGAGCGCGCCCAGCATCTGTTTGAACACGGGCACGGAAACTTGGTACATCGACACAGTCATGGCAATCCTGGGAGTGGAATAAAAAAGAGTGGAAAGAGTGGGGAACGATCAGCTTGCCAGCCGCGCGGGTTCGCGGCACAGCGCGATCATGGCGCGGCACAGCGGGTCGTCGGGAAACTCCGCCTGAATTTCAGTATAGCGATGCAACGCGGTGGCCCTGTCGCCCTGGCTGAAGGCTTCGTAGGCATGCTGGGTGAGCTGGCACAGGCGAATTTCTGCGGGTGTGGCTTCCAGCGCCGGATCGCCCCCGCGGATGCCCACCAGTTCATAAATTTCCATGTCGGAGCGCCGGCCCTTGACGGTGACCACATTGATGGGCCGCAGCCACAGGTGTTCGCCGGCCTCCTTGAACACCGTCTGGCTGATGCAGATGCGCGTGCCGAACTCCTTGTTGGCACCTTCAAGACGCGAGGCCAGGTTCACGCCGTCGCCCATCACGGTGTAGCTCATGCGTTCGCTGGAGCCGATGTTGCCGACCAGCACCGAATCGCTGTGGATGCCGATGCGCACATGGAGCGGCCGCAAGCCCTCCAGCGCCCACTGCCGGTTCAGCCGCGCCAGCGTCTGCTGCGCCCGCAGCGCCGCGACGCAGGCGTGCAAGGCGTGATCCTTGAGCAGCGCCGGCGCGCCCCAGAATGCCATCACGCCGTCGCCGATGAACTTGTCGATGGTGCCCTGCTCTTGGTTGACGGCGCGCGTCACGGCCTCCAGGTAAGCCGAGACGCGGATCAGCAACTCCTGCGCCGGGCTGGTTTCGGCCAGGGTCGAGAAGGATTCGATGTCGGAAAAGAAAATCGTCAGGAAGCGGCTGCTGCCGCCCAGTTCCAGCCGCTGGTTGGAGCTCAGCAGCTGCTGCACCAGGCCACGCGGCACAAAAGCCGAAAACGCGTGGACGGTGCTGTCCAGCGTATCGACCGCCTTGATCAGCGAGGCAATTTCCGGAATGCCGGACTGGATGCTGCCCGATGGCGCCGAGACGAAGTTCTGCACCGCGATCACCTTGGCCTCCATCTGCTCGATGGGGCGGGCGATCAGCTTGGACAGGAAGTAGATCAGCAGGACCTGCAGCAGCACGGCGATGGCGCCGAACAGCAGCACCTTGCGGTTGTTTTCGGTCCACTTTTTTGAGAAATCGCTCAGCGGCGCAATGATCATCACGCGCCAGGCCTTGCCCACCGTGGGCGGAAAGCTGGCAAACATGGCCACGTATTCCTGCCCGCCGCGCGCATCGACAAAGGTGAAGCGTTCGCTGCTTTTGTCGGGCCGGGAGGCCACCGCCAGCGCCGGCAAGGGGCTGGACAGGCGCGACAGGCTGTTCTGCAGCAGCTTGCCGTCTTCGCGCCGCACCGCCTGCGCCGGGTCCGGGTGCGCAATGATGCGGTCGTCGTCATCGACGATCAGGCTCAGCGAATGGGCGCTGACGGGGCGCGTGGCCAAAAACTTCGACAGGCTGTCCAGCGTGATGTCGGCGGCAACCACGCCGGCCAGTTTGCCGTCGGCCAAAAAAGGCATGGCAATGGTGATGCCCGGCAGCCCGGTGGTGGCAAAAATATACGGGTCGGACACCGACAGCCGCCGCCCTGCCGCCACCGAGTCCTTGAACCAGGGGCGCACCCGCGGGTCGTACACCGCCGGCGCTTCCGAACGGCCAGCGGGCTGGCCCTGGGCATCAAAAAACACATACCGGTCCATCGCTGCACCGGGCGCCTTGCGGTCCAGCCAGCGGGTGGCCAGCCGCGTGCGTTCGGGCGGCGCGCGATCCTGGATCCTGCCGCCCGGCGGAATCACCAGGCTCATGCGGAAGGAGCCGTCGTCAAAGGCCACATACACACTGCTGATGTTGCTGCTGTGCGCCAGCATTTCCGTCATGTAGGCGGCCGAACGCTCCTGCCGGAAAAAGCCGGTCTCGGCTTCGCCCAGGCTGGCGGCCACCTTGACCAGCGATTTGATCGGGTCCAGCAGCTCACTGGAACTGACGATGGTTTCGAAACGCGCTTTCTCGATGAGCTGGTGCGCGGTATCCCGTGCAATGCTGTTGTTGGTCGCGTAGTTGAACCAGACGGTGGCCACAAACAGCGGCAGCGACAGCAGCAGGAACAGCACCACGATGCTGGGCCGCAGGCGCAGCGAAAACCTGTAAGGCTTGTTCATCCCCGCCCCTCCCCCGCCGCGCGGGCTTGTTGTGTTGTCCTGCAGAAAGCCCGCGCCCCTCAGCGCCGGCAGACCCGAGCGCGCATTATGGCGCGGGGCCGCGCGGCCTCAATCGCTGCGGGACCGCAACTTGCCAGCAAGCTTGACGGCGGCCAGCACCAGCGCACCAGCCAGCATGCCGACCAGCGCATCGGCCAGCAGCGGCGTGACGGCGCCCAGCACGGGGCCGGCGCGCGCGGCCAGCGCCTCGATGGCGTGATGCAGGGGCGCGATGCCATGTGTGAGGATGCCGCCGCCGACCAGGAACATGGCGGCGGTTCCTGCCACCGACAGGCCCTTCATGAGCCAGGGCGCGGCGGCCAGAATGGCCAGGCCCAGGCTGCGCAGCACGCCGGTTTTTTTGCTCAGGTAGAGACCGCCGTCATCGAGCTTGACGATTCCGGCGACCAGGCCATACACACCAGCGGTCATCAGGACGGCAATCCCGCTGAGCACGCTGAGCTGGGTGAGGAAAGCACTGCCCTGCACCGTCCCGAGCGTGATCGCAATGATCTCGGCCGACAGGATGAAATCGGTGCGCACGGCCCCCTTGATCTTGTCTTTTTCGAGGGCCATCATGTCGGTTGCCGGGTCGGCCAGCGCCTTGCGCAGCTCCTCCTTGCGTGCGGCGTCTTCCTCCTTGCTGTGCAGGAATTTGTGCGCAAGTTTTTCGAAACCCTCGTAACACAGGAAAGCCCCGCCCAGCATCAGCAGCGGGGTGACGCCCCAGGGGGCAAACGCGCTGATGGCCAGTGCCGCCGGCACCAGAATGGCCTTGTTCAGCAGCGAGCCCCTGGCGACCGCCCAGACCACGGGCAGCTCGCGGTCGGCCTTGACACCGGCGACCTGCTGCGCGTTGAGCGCGAGGTCGTCACCGAGCACACCGGCGCTTTTTTTGGCCGCCACCTTGGTCAGCAGCGCCACGTCGTCGAGCACCGTGGCAATATCGTCAAGCAGGGCAAACAGGCTGCTGGCCATGGGGGTTCCCGAAAGTGATGTCGCGGTGGATTGTCGCAGCAGGCGACTGGCTTGGCGACAGGCAGGCAACCGGTACACAATGGGCCCATGATAAAAAACGCATGGATCGCCTACGCCGGCGCGCTGGTCTTTTTTGTGGCAGCCGACATGCTCTGGCTGGGTCTGCTGATGACCGGCCACTACCAGGCGTGGATCGGGCCGCTGATGCGTGAGCAGCCGCTGCTGTTACCGGCGCTGGCGTTTTACCTGGCGTACCCGGTGGGGCTGGTGGTGTTTGCCATTCTTCCCGCGCTGCCGTCATCGCGCTGGGCCGCTGCCGCCGCGCGAGGCGCCCTGTTCGGGCTGCTGGCTTACGCCACCTACGACCTCAGCAACCTGGCCACCCTGAAGAACTGGCCACTGCCACTGACGCTGGTGGACATGGTCTGGGGCACGGCACTGTCCTGCGGTAGTGCGCTGGCCGGGTATGCGGCGGTCCGGGCCTGGGGCACAGCGCGCCAGGGGCCGGGCTTGTAATTGACGGGTTGGCAGCCACATCCCTGAGGCGCGATCCCGCGCGCTTCCGGCCCAACCCGATGCCCCTGCTTCTTTTTTCCCTGCTTCTGCACGCCTATGTGGGCCTGCGCCTCATCACCGCACTGACCCCCTGGCCTGTGGTCCAGGGCGCGCTGGGCCTGCTTCTCGCGGTCTCGCTGGTGCTGACGCCGCTGGGGCTGACGGCGCGGCGCATCAAGTCGCCCCGGCTGGCTGACCGCGTGGCCTGGGCCGGCATGTTGTTCATGGGGCTTTTTTCCTCGCTGTTTGTGCTGACCTTGCTGCGCGACGCAGCCTTGCTGCTGGGCGGCGTGGCGCTGATGCTGGCGCCCGGGGGGTTTTCCATGGCAGCGGTCAAGGCAGACTCTGCCCTCGCGGTGGCAGTGACCGGGCTGATCATGAGCTTGTGGGGATTCTTCAATGCCCGGCGAACCGCGGCCGTGGTCCATGTGGAGGTGCCCATCGCCGGGCTACCAGCCGCGTTGCACGGCTTTTCCATTGCGCAGATCAGCGACATCCATGTCGGCCCGACCATCAAGCGCGGCTACCTGCAAGCCATTGTGGACGCGGTCAACCGGCTGGAAGCCGACATGGTGGCTGTCACCGGCGATCTGGTGGACGGCAGCGTCGCCGACCTGTCGGCACACGTCGCGCCGCTGTCCGGGCTGGTGTCAGTGCACGGCACTTACTTTGTGACCGGCAACCACGAGTACTACTCGGGCGCTCACGCATGGATCGCCGAACTGGAGGGCCTGGGGGTTCGCGTGCTGATGAACGAACATGTGGTGCTGAACCACGGCCCGCACGGCCTGGTGCTGGCCGGCGTCACGGACTGGAGCGCGGCCCACTTCGATGCCAGTCACCGCAGCGACCCGCATGCTGCGATGGCCGGCGCACCTGCAGAGGCCCCGGTGCGCCTGTTGCTGGCCCATCAGCCGCGCACGGCGTTTGAGGCGCACAAGGCGGGCTTCGATCTCCAGCTCTCGGGCCATACCCACGGCGGCCAGTTCTGGCCCTGGAATTTTTTCGTGCGCTTCCAGCAGCCTTTTACGGCCGGCCTGCACCGGCTGGAAAAGCTGTGGGTTTACACCAGCCGCGGCACCGGCTACTGGGGGCCGCCGAAGCGTTTCGGCGCGCCCTCGGAAATCACCTTGCTGCGGCTGGTTGCAGCCGCCTGAAACTGCGTCTTAGCTTAGTCTTAGTAACGGCTGGCTGTCAGGCGGCCAAAGACCCACCCCGCCAGCAAGGCAGCGCCCACGGCCTGCAGCGGATGCTCCTTGATGTAGGCCTTGGAGTAGTCCACAGCCTGCAGCGGCACATCGGTGAAACGTTGCGCCTGGTCGCTGACCTTGCCCGCCACACTGGCAGCGCCGCTGGCCAGCTTGTCCACGGTGTTGTGCGCCGCCGTGGCAGCCCGGTCCACGGTGGATCGTGCCGGGTCGGCCACCTTGTCGATGGTGTCGTGCAGTGAACTGCCGGCCTGGTTGACGCTGCGCTGAACCGCGTTGTCGGCTGAAGAGGCCATTGTGGCGCCGGTGCCCGGATAGGTTTTGTCCATGGTGAAGTCCTTAAAAGTGGTGAATGGCAAAGTGCCGGCCGCACTGCACAAGGCGCGCGGCAGGCCCATGAACCACTGTGAAACACGCCATGCCTGCAGGCTGTGCGCAAGGGGATGGCAGCCCTGTAGGACAAGGCAGTCAATCGGTCAATGGAGCCCGTCGCTCAGTCAAAAAGGCCGGGGGTGCCACGCATGGCGCCCTCGATGATGAGCAGGCGCAGCTTGGTGCGCACGCCGCCGCTGGCCGAGAAGCCGCCCGGCTTGTCGCCTGCAGCCAGCACCCGGTGGCAGGGCACGACCGGTGCAAAAGGGTTGCGTCCCAGCGCCTGCCCGACGGCGCGGGCAGCGCCGGGTTCGCCAAGGCGGGTGGCGACCTCGCCATACGTGAGCGTCTGCCCCGGCGGGATGGCGCGCGCCACCGCATAAACCCGCTGGTGAAAAGCCGGCACGCCGCGCATGTCGAGCGCCAGGCGATCCACCGCATTCGGTTCACCGCGCAACATGGCTGCTATGGCATCCACGGCCGCCGCCACCGGCTCATCCGGGGCGCTCTCGTCCGCCTCCGGAAACCTTTGCCGGATGCGCGCGCGGGTGGCTGCGACGTCGGCCTCAGGCAACTGCACGCCGCAAATGCCTGCTGCGCCCCACACGATGGCGCAGGGGCCGACCGCGGTATCGAACAGCGCAAACAGGGGGTGTGGCGGGTGCTGGGGCGGGCGGGTTTTCTCGGTGGGCATGGTGAGCCCATCCTAATCCACTGGGCGCCAACAGAACGCATGCAAAACGCATGTAAAACGCACGCAAACTTGCCGTGGCAGCCCCGGTTTTGCTATTAAATAAGTAGCTGCTCACCCTTGCTGCCAAAGGGCTGGAGGGCTAAAACATCCGCAATCGGGTGTCGGCGGATACCGACAGCAACTGGCCCGTTTTTCCTAGCCTGCCGGCGCAGGCGTGCGCGCAGGATCAAAGCGCAAACGGAGCACCCACACGGAGCCACACGGAGCACAACCATGAGCCATTTTTCCGCCACTACCCACGGCCCGCGCCGGCAGCGCGACGTCAATCCGGAAGAAGCCGCTGCCGGCGAAGACACGGAAGACCTGCCGCTGTCGCCGGACGAAGACATGTCCGTCATCCCCGACGAGGAGCGCGTGCTGGACGTGCCTTCCTGACAGCGGCGCGGCTCAGCCGACGTTGCGCTTGAGGCGGATTTCTTCCAGCTTCACGGTACCGACCACCACGGTTTTGAGCGAAGTCATCTCGCGCTTGAAGCCGGCGTGTTCGTGAAAGCGCAAGGCGCGTTCATTGCGCACCGGCACCCAGATGGTGACCTTGGTGCAGCCCTCTTCCTTGAGGCCGTCATTGGCAGCGTCCCACAGGGCGGTGCCCACACCCTTTCCCCAATGCGAAGGCTCGACGTAAATCGCCCAGATCTCGCCGCAGGTCGAGGGTGTGCCGGCGTCGCGCGAACGGTCGAAGCCGACAAAACCGATCACCTTGTCGCCGTTCGTGGCGACCTGGACCTGGGGCTCCATGTACTCGATGGCATCGCGCCAGAACTGCTGGCGTTTGTCAATGGACAGGGTGCCGAGCTGTTCGTCGGGCACCAGGCCCTGGTAAGCGGCGCGTGAGGCGGTGGCGTTGATTTCGGCAATGACTTTGGCATCACGCACGGTGGCGGGGCGAACTTGGTAGCTGGACATGAAAAAAGGCTAGTGTGAACTCGTTGCTTGGGGGACCCGGATTGTCGCAGCAAATGAAACCCGGGCCGCCGGGGCCTGTTCACAGGCCCTAGACTGCAGACCATGACACTTCCCCCGCCCGAGCCGGTGTATCAGGCGCGCCTGCAGGACGGCGCCGCGTTCGCAGCGCCCGCCGCCCAGCCCTTGTTGCTGTCCGCGCTGCAGGCGGGGATTTTTCTGGACAGCTCCTGCCGCAACGGCACCTGCCGGACCTGCATCTGCCGGCTGGCCAGCGGGCAGGTCAGCTACCGCATCGAATGGCCGGGCCTGAGCGCGGAAGAAAAGGCCGGCGGCTTCATCCTGCCTTGCGTGGCC
>CBFGNA010000067.1:0-9351 GCA_965650045.1 uncultured Polaromonas sp. | reverse complement strand
CCGACCAAAGTAATATCTGTTCCATGAAGTGTTGTGATAAATGGAATATTGATTCGGCCGGGTGCAGCATCGAATTCCTCAAGCCCGGCCAGCTCGGCGACGTGCTGACCTGTGAAGGCGTGGAGCAAATGCTGCAGGGGCGGCATGGCATTTACGACATGAAAGTCAGCAACCAGCGGGGCGAAGTGGTGGCCATGTTCCGCGGCAAAAGCGCGCAGCTTCCCGGCACCGTTGTTCCCGATCCCGAAGCGGAGCCCGCATGAAAAGTTTTGCCCTCGAACCCATCGAAAAAGCAGGTCTGGACGAACTGCGTGCGCTGCAGCTCAGGCGTTTGCGCGCAACACTGACGCACGCCTATGACAACTCGCCGGTGTACCGGGCCAAGTTCGATGCGGCCGGTGTCCATCCGGGTGACTGCCGGTCGCTGGCCGACCTGGCGAAGTTTCCCTTCACCACCAAGGCCGACCTGCGCGACAGCTATCCCTTTGGCATGCTGGCCGTGCCGCGCCAGCAGTGTGTGCGCCTGCATGCGTCCAGCGGCACCACCGGCAAGCCGACCGTGGTCGCCTACACGAAGAACGACGTGGACATGTGGGCCGGCTGCGTGGCGCGCAGCATTCGCGCGGCCGGTGCCCGGCCGGGCGACCTGGTGCACATCAGCTACGGCTACGGTCTCTTCACCGGCGGCCTGGGCGCCCATTACGGCGCGGAAAAACTGGGCCTGACGGTGGTGCCTTTTGGCGGCGGCCAGACCGAGCGCCAGGTGCAGTTGATCAACGATTTCAAGCCCGACATCATCATGGTCACGCCCAGCTACATGCTGGCGATTGCCGACGAGTTTGAAAAGCAGGGCCTGTCCGCGGCGGGCAGCAGCCTGCGCACCGGCATCTTTGGCGCCGAACCCTGGACCAACGACATGCGCCAGGCGATTGAGCGGCGCGTGGGGATCGATGCGGTGGACATTTACGGCCTGAGCGAAGTCATCGGGCCCGGCGTGGCCAGCGAATGTGTGGAAACCAAGGACGGCCCGACCATCTGGGAGGATCATTTCTACCCTGAAATCATCCACCCTGACACCGGCGAACTGGTGGCCGATGGCGAGGTCGGCGAGCTGGTCTTCACCAGCCTGACAAAGGAGGCGCTGCCTATCATCCGTTACCGCACGCGCGACCTGACGCGGCTGCTGCCGGGCACGGCGAGCAGCATGCGGCGCATGGAAAAAATCACCGGCCGCAGCGACGACATGATG
Organism: uncultured Polaromonas sp.; assembly: GCA_965650045.1. Taxonomy (GTDB): domain Bacteria; phylum Pseudomonadota; class Gammaproteobacteria; order Burkholderiales; family Burkholderiaceae_C; genus Polaromonas. The sequence goes on along the minus strand of CBFGNA010000067.1, from coordinate 8,102 downwards.
ATTGTGCGCGGCGTGAATGTGTTTCCGACGCAGATCGAGGAGCTGATTCTCAAGCGTGCCGAACTGGCGCCGCACTACCAGTGCATCCTCACGCGCGAGGGTGCCATGGACGGCCTGCGTGTGGCTGTTGAAACGCGGCCGGGCCTGGCACCCGACAGCGCCGCGGCAAAGGCTGCTGCGCAATTGCTGCAGCACGAGATCAAGGCCTATATCGGCACGACGGCCGAGATCGAATTGCGCGCCGAGGGCGGTGTCGAACGCAGCCTGGGCAAGGCCAAACGCGTGCTGGATCGCCGCGCCTGAGATCTGAGGTCTGAGGCCTGGCTTTTCTTCCGGGCGGCGGCAGCTTGGGAGGCGAGCTTTCGGGTTAATCCCGTTTGATACAGCTTGTATCAGTCTTACATTATTCTGACGAGTGATCAGGAGGCTGTCCATGCTCAACAAGCAAGCGATTTATCACAAGACGCCCAAGGGCGCCGAGGCGATAGCCAATCGGCAGTCAGGGCTGGGCCCCCGGCTGCGGCCCCTGCTCATCATGGTGGACGGCAAGCGCAGCTTCACGGACCTGGCTGCATTGACCGGCGAGTGTGAGGCCCTGCTGGACCAGCTTGTGGCGGAGGGCCTGATCGAGCCGGTGGGCGGGGCGCCTGCCGCGGCCGCAGGCCCAGCCGCCGGCAGGCCTGAGGCGCATAGTGCGCCTACCGCGCCCACACCTCAGGTCGTGGTGTCGCTGCCGGAGGCCAAACGCTGTGCGACCCGGATGCTGGTGGACATGCTGGGCCCCACTTCAGAAATGTTGTGCCTCAAGATCGAATCGGCCCGCACCCTGGCCGACTTCGTCACCGCTGTGAAGCGGGCCAGGGAGCTGGTGCGCGATGTCAAGGGTGCGGCTGCCGCCGAGCGTTTTATCAACGAGGTGGAGCCGCACACACCGCAGGTGTAAGCCCACGGCCCCTCACTGCGTACCGCCCAGCCAGCGCCCGGCCAGGGCGGCATCACGCAGCACCAGCCGCCAGGTGGTCACGGCAGAAGGCAGTGTGAGCTGCAGGCGCAGCAGCCGTTTGTCGCGGGCCACCAGCGCCTGGACTGTTGTGTGGGGGCCGGCATACAGCGTCAGGTCTTCCAGCTTGCCCAGCCGCCAGCCGCCGGCCGTGCTTTTCTTTTTGCCTGAGGGTGCAGGCTCCACGCCCAGCCATTCGTCCCCGGCCGCAAAACCGGCGCGTTCGGCCGCGCCGCCGCGCAGCACGGTTTTGACCAGCACACCGCCGTTTTCCTGAACGCGCAGGCCCAGCACCTGCGCCAGTTGCGCCGGCTCCTGCAGCACGCCCACGCCGTGGTGCTGCAGCAGCGCTTCCAGCGGCAGCTCGCCAGTGCCGTGCACCCAGTCCGCTATTTCCGCCGCATACGAGCGGCCCGCAACCTCCTGCAGGGCCGCTGCAAAGTCAGCCTCGCTCATCGGCCCCGCCTTGCAGCGCAGCCACAAGGCGCGCATCACATCGTCCAGGCTGGCCGCCGCGCCCGGTGGGCTGTTGTGGCGCAGGCTCAGGTCAAAACACAGCGCCACCAGGGCGCCCTTGGTGTAATAACTGACGGTGGCGTTGGGTGTGTTTTCGTCCTGGCGGTAGTACTTGACCCAGGCGTCAAAGCTGGCCTGTGCGACCGACTGCACCAGCCGCCCCGGTGTCTGCATGACCTGGTTGATGGTCTTGTTGAGCAGGCGCACATAGCCCGCGTCGTCGAGCAGGCCGGCGCGGCGCAGCATCAGGTCGTCGTAATAACTCGTGAAACCTTCAAAGAACCAGAGCAGGGCGGTGTAATTTTCGCTGCCGTAGTCGTAGCTGGAAAATTCCGCTGGCCGCAGCCGCTTGACGTTCCAGGTGTGGAAGTATTCGTGGCTGATCAACCCGCGCAGCGTGGTGTAGCCCTCGGGCAGCTTGGCCTCACCCAGGCGCGGCAGGTCCTTGCGGTTGCAGATCAGCGCGGTGGAGTTGCGGTGTTCCAGTCCGCCGTAGCCGTCGTCCACCGCATTGAGCATGAACAGGTAGTTTTTGTACGGCGGTTTTTTGTGGCCGTGCCAGAAGCGGATCTGCGCCTCGCAAATCTTTTGGGTGTCGGCGAGCAGCCGCGCACCGTCAAAACCAGGCGCTGCACCGGCCACCACAAAGCGGTGCGGTACGCCGCAGGCTTTGAAACTTCCGCTCCAGAACGGTCCCATCTCCACCGGGCAGTCCACCAGCTCGTCGTAGTCTGCAGCCAGGTAACGGCCGAAGCCCTGCTTGTCGATCTTCACGGGACCCAGCCCGGTGGCCACCGACCATCCGGCGCTGGCGGCGGACGCCGCGATCTCCAGCAACTGCGGCGCCTGCGTCTGGCCCTCCACGCGCAGACACAGTGAGCTGTTGTTGAAAAAACCGCGGTGGGCGTCCAGGCAGGCGGTGCGCACCGAGTTGTCGTTGGCATACACCTCGTAGATGAGTTGCAGCGGTTTGTCCGGCTTGCACTGGACTTCCCAGCTGCATTTGTCGCGCTGCCGCACATGGGACGCCGGCAGTGCACGGCTGCCCTGGCGGGCGCGCAGGCCCTGCAGGTTTTTGGAAAACTCGCGCACCAGGTAGCTGCCGGGAATCCATACCGGCAGCGACAAGCGCTGCATCGGCCCGGGCCGGGCGATGGTCAGCGTGACGCGAAACAGGTGGGCGTGGGCGTCCGCAATCTCGATGCGGTGGTGGACGCCGGCTGCAGCGGGTGGCGCCGGCGGCGGGGGAGCAGGGGTGCGGGGTGTGGCCATGGATTCAAGAATAGCCGACAACGCCACACCTGCGGCCCGCTATCAAAAAAATAGCTGCTTGCGCCCGCCCATCAAGGGCTGGAGGCCTTTTTGATGCACAAGTGCGAGCGCCGTGCCGGGCTCACTGCACTTTGGCTTCAGCCAGGTATTTCTCTACCTGCTGGGCGCTCACGGCCCCGGGCACGCGCGTGCCGTCGGCAAAAATCAGGGTGGGCGTGCCGTTGATGCGGTACTTTCTGCCGAACTCGATGTTGCGTCCCACGGCACTGGCATCACACGTGGCCGCGGCCACAGGCTGGTTGCGCACCATCAGGTCCTGCCAGGTTTTGCCGCGGTCTTTGGCGCACCAGATGTGCCTGGATTTCTCGACCGAATCCGGACTCAGGATCGGATAGAGAAACATGTGGATGGTCACGTCCGTGACCTTCTGCATGTCGCGCTCGAAGCGTTTGCAGTAGCCGCAGTTCGGGTCTTCAAACACCGCCAGCTTGCGTTTGCCGTTGCCGCGCACGATGGTGAAGGCATCCTTCAGCGGCAAGGCGTCGAAAGCCACGGCGTTGAGCTTGTCCACCCGTTCTTCGGTCAGGTTGCGCCGCAGTTTGGTGTCGATCAACTGGCCCTGGATCAGGAAGTTTCCCTCGGCATCGGTGTAGAAAATTTCGTTGCCACTGACGCGGACCTCGTAAAGGCCGTTCATGGGGGCCTTGCTGATTTCCTCGATGGGCGGCAGGCTGGGCAGGCGCTCGGCCAGGTTCTGGCGGATCGCGGCCTCCTGTGCAAAAGCGCTACCCAGGCCCAAGGCCAGCAGGCAGAAGGCGGCGATATATCTGAACAGTTTCATTGTTTTTTCCGGTTCGGTTTTTTCAGTATGTCGGTGGTCAACCGCGCCCCATGGCCTGCCGCGTCACCCATTGCTTGAGCGGCCCGGCTTTGGCAAAACGCGTCATGCCCCAGTTGCGCAGCGCCTGCCAGCGCACATCGGTTTGCGCAAACAGGCTGTGCAGGCCGTCGGTCACCGCACCCATGGCCGCCACGTCGGCCTTGCGTGCACGTTCATAACGGCGGAGCAGTTTCTCGTCACCCAGGCCGCGCCAGTACTCACGCGCATGCACCACGGCGGCCAGTTCCGCGGCGTCGGCCAGCCCCAGGTTCAGCCCCTGGCCGGCCAGCGGATGCACCGTGTGGGCGGCATCGCCCGCCAGCGCCCAGCCCGGCCCGACCCAGCGCTCGGCGGTGGCCAGTGCCAGCGGCCAGGCCGAGCGGCTGCTGGTCAGTTGCAGGCGGCCGGCTTCGGCGCTGCACGCCTGTTGCACGGCCGACGCGAACTCTTCGGGCCGCAGTTTTTCAAGCAGGGCCGCGCGTTCCACCGGGACAGACCAGACCAGCGCCAGAGAGTTCCCCTGATCGCCGTCCATGGGCAGCAGCGCCAGCACCTCGCCCTGGCTGAACCACTGGCGCGCCACACCCTGGTGCGGCAGGTCGCTCTGCAGGCGCGCGGCGATGGCTTTTTGCGGGTAGGGCTTGACGGTCCAGGCGGCGCCGAATTCGTTGCGGCTGCTGCTGGCCTTGCCTTCACAGACCACACTCAGCGCCGCCGGCACCGGCGCCGGGACGGTTTCAATCTGAGGCTGGTAACGCACGGCCTCGGCCAACTGCTGCTCCAGAGCGGGTACATCCACAATCCAGGCCAGCGGCGTGCCGCTGCGGTCGGCGTCGAACGCAAGCTGCCCGCCGTCGTCGCCGCGGACCTGCATCTCGGTCACGGCCGTGGCAGATGGCGGCTCCGGCCAGGCCCGCAGCGATTCCAGCAGCTGCCGCGAGGCGCTGTTCAGCGCATAGGCGCGCACATCCTGGGCCACCGGCGTGGGACTGTCCGGCACCGGGCGCGCCACCAGCGCCACGCGCAAGCGCTCGCGCGCCAGCAACAGCGCCAGGGTGCGGCCGACCACGCCGCCACCGCGAATACAGACATCAAAGGATTTGGGCATGGGCCATTTTAGGAGCCGGTGCAAAATCACACCCCTGTAGGGCCTGAAACCATATTTTTTGAAGGATCCGTCACGTGAGCGAAGCATTGAGCCCAGATTCCGGCGCGCCGCCGGCCGACGTCAACGCAGTCATCAGCGCGCTGTGGGTTTATCCCGTGAAGTCCTGCGCCGGTGTGCAGGTCCAGGAAGCCATCCTGACAGAGACCGGGCTGGAGTTCGACCGCGCCTGGATGGTGGTGAACGAGCAGGGCGAATTCATGACCCAGCGCGAATTGCCGCGTATGGCGTTGATCCGGCCGCAGCTGCGCACCCAGGACATGGTGCTGCGCGCGCCCGGCATGCTGGCCCTGCACATCGCCCTCGATGAGGTGCAGGAGCCGGTTCGCGTGAAGGTCTGGAAAGACGATGTCAAGGCCTATGACATGGGCCCGGTGGCTGCCCAGTGGTTCAGCGATTTTCTCGGGGCAAAACTGCGTCTTGTGCGTTTCGACCCGGAGGAAAAACGCCTGTCGAGCGCGCGCTGGACCGGCGGTGTGGAAGCGCTCAACCAGTTCAGTGACGGCTACCCCCTGCTGGTGATCAGCGAGGCTTCGCTGGAGGGGCTCAATGGCCGGCTGCAGGCGGCCGGCAACACGCCCGTCACCATGGAAAGGTTCCGGCCCAACATCGTGCTGGGAGCCGCCAGTGCTGCTTCGCCCGATGCCCTGGCTGCCCATGATGAGGACCGGATGGACGGCTTGTGGGTGACCACGGCGCAGGGTCTGGCCCGGCTCAAGCCGGTCAAGCCCTGCGCACGCTGTCCGATTCCCAACATCGATCCGGCCACCGCGCTCAGCAGCCCGGAGGTCAATGACACGTTGCAGGCTTATCGCCAGGATCCGCGCCTGGGCGGCGCCCTGAGTTTTGGCATGAACCTGATCCGGCTTGACAGCGAGGACCACCTGCTGCGGGTGGGGCAGCCCGTGGGCGCGACCTACGGTTTCGACTGAATCCCGGACGGCAAGGCGCTTTCGGTTTCGTTTTCGTCCAGCCCCGAATCCGGCTCCAGAGGCATGGGCCGGGTCAGCTCGGGCTCCAGAAACCGGATGGGACGGCGTGAGCGCCGCCCCATGCTCGACAGCAGCCCGCCGAGCGCCTGGTCGAGCGCGGGCCCGTCCATCAGGCGTTCCTTGAGCAGCACGCCGGCCACGTGGAACTGCAGCACCACCTCGGGCTTGAGGCCCTTGAGCGGCATCAGGCCGGCCGCGATCAGGCGCGCCGCCATCTCCGTCACCGGCTCGCGCGAGCTCAGGCCTTCGAGGATCAGGCCGAAACGGGCTTCATCCACCCGGCCTACCGTGTCGACGTCGCGCAGGATGCGGCGCAGTTTGATCACCGCGCGCAGCAGACTCTGCTCGGCCACGGCGATGCCGTAGCTGCGCCGGATGTAGGGGTAGTTGACCAGCTCCACGTACACCACGGCGGCCTGTTCCTTGTGCCGGATGGCGCGGGAGACCACCTGTTGCAGGCGGTCCTGGAACAGGTGCGCGGCCAGCAGCCCGGTCAGTGCGTCCTGGCTGGCCATGGCCTGTTCGCGTGACTCGACGCCATGCCGCTCACGCGAGCGCACGTTCAGCGCGACCAGCAACATTGGCACCTCGAAGGCCAGCGACAGCATCAGCGCGTGTTCGGACAACCAGGAGGTAGGCGCCACGCCGAAGATGCGCGCCACCAGCAGCAAGGTGGACAGCGCCAGCGGGACGAAGCCGGCCAGCACCCAGGCCGCCACCACGTCCCTGCGCCGCCAGGCCAGGAAAGCCGTGGACAGGCCGAAGACGACTGCCAGCACCAGGTAGCCGCCGATCAGGCGCACCCCGAGCTGGCGGTCCAGCCAGAGGTAAGCCAGCGCGAGCAGCGGGCCGGCCAGGCTGGTCGCCAGCACCACGCGGTCAAACCTGGGATGGCGGCCGGTGATGGCGCACAGTTTGCGCAGCACCAGCAGCGCCGCACTGCCGCCCAGCAAGCCGAACACACCCTGGGCCGCGTTGTTCCAGGCGGCGTGTTCGCTCCACACCAGGTGGCCGGCCATGCCGCTGGTGCTGGCGATGACCATCACCATGACCGTGGCGTAGCCGGCATACAGGCCGTAGGCCGCATCGCGATAAACCCAGCACTGCGCGGCGCCGGCGACGATCAGCAACAGCAGCGCACCCATCACGATGCCGATGATCATGTAGCCGACCTGCAGCCGGTGGCTGCGCACCTGCCCGGAAATGACGTTGACCGGGATGTCGGCACTCGTGACGTGCTGGATGCGGACGTAGACGTCGTGCACCGCTTTTTCTGTGAGCGCCAGCCTGAACTGCGCGAACCGTCCCGGCTCCGGCCAGCTGGCCACGGGCAGGGTGTCGCCTGCGGTCTGCGCGGCCCAGTCGCCTCCGGCCCCTTGCTGAAACACGGTCACACTGTCCAGCAGCGGCAAGGGGAATTCGAGCACCCAGTCCGGCTGGGTGCCGGGCGAGCGGCTGAAACGATAGTGTTGCCACAGCGCCGCACGTTGCCCCAGGGAATAAATCGTGTTGGCCCGCCCGGGCGCCATCTTTGCCCGCTGGCTGCCGCTGACCACCTGGGAGAGTGTGGCCGTGCCGTCGGGGTCTATCCAGGTCAGGCCGCGGGTCTGCAGGTCCATCACCTCGCTGGCCTGATCGAGCACCACCACGGGCTGGGCTTGCGCCGGGTTTGCCTGCAAACACAACACGGCCAGCAACAAGGCCGCCAGAAGGGGGGCGGCATATCGCATACACTTCTTAGCCTCTTTTTGAAGGTTTGTCATGAGTTTGAAGTGCGGCATCGTAGGCTTGCCTAACGTCGGGAAATCCACCCTGTTCAATGCGTTGACCAAAGCGGGGATCGCGGCTGAAAACTACCCCTTTTGTACGATTGAACCCAACGTCGGGATTGTGGAAGTGCCAGACCCGAGACTGGCCCAGTTGGCGGCCATCGTCAATCCGGAGAAGATCCAGTCCGCGATTGTTGAATTTGTGGACATCGCCGGCCTGGTGGCCGGCGCCAGCACCGGTGAAGGCCTGGGCAACAAGTTCCTGGCCCACATCCGCGAGACCGACGCCACCGTCAATGTGGTGCGTTGTTTCGAAGACGACAACGTGATCCATGTGGCCGGCAAGGTGGACCCGATCTCCGACATCGAGGTGATCCAGACCGAGCTGTGCCTGGCCGATCTGGCGGCTGTCGAAAAAGCCCTGCACCGCGTCACCAAGCTTGCGCGCTCGGGTGACAAGGAGTCCATCAAGCTGCTGGCCATCCTGGAAAAATGCCAGGCCGCGCTC
>CBFGNA010000066.1:0-9359 GCA_965650045.1 uncultured Polaromonas sp. | reverse complement strand
GATCATGCTGTGTTTGGCAATGTACTGGCTCAGGATGAAGTAGCCGCGGATGTTCAGGTTCATCACCTTGTCCCAGGCCTCGACCGGGTGGTCTTCGGCCGGCGCGCCCCAGGCGGCACCGGCGTTGTTGACCAGGATGTCCACATGGCCGAAACGCTTGATGGTTTCATCGGCCAGGCCGCGGATGTCGGCCTCTTTGGCGCAGTCCGCAGCGATCCAGTCCACGTTGATGCCGGCGGCCTTGAGCGTGGCGGCCGACTCCTCCAGGTCTTCGGCCTTGCGTGAACTCAGCATGATCCTGGCACCGGCTTCGCCCAGTGCCTGTGCCAGTTGCAGGCCCAGGCCGCGTGACCCGCCGGTGACGAGGGCGGTCTTGCCGGTCAGGTCAAACAATTGCTGGATGGTACGGGTCATGGTGAGTTCCTTTGTTGTTGGTGAAAGCTGAAAAACAGTGTCGCGCAAGGTGCGCTCAGCGGCTGTCGCGCGACGGACGGCCAGAAGGGAAAAAGGGTCAATCGCCGGGGGTCAGGCGGGAGCGCACATAGATCAGCACAAAACCAATGGCCGCCACAACGCCACCGGCGACCACCATGGACCACCCGAGGGCGTCCTCCGTGCGCTGCACCGACAGGCCCAGCACCAGGGTGAGCAGCCCGCCGTAGATCAGGATCCAGATCAGCTGCTGCAGCCGGGCAATCGATTTGCTCGACGTGGTACTGCCCGATTCCTTGAAAAAACCCATCAGAACGCCTCCTCCGGCAGGTCGGCACAGGTCAGGTCGCGGCTGGCGACCACCTGGAGCCATGCATCGATTTTAGGCAATTCGTAGTGATAAAAATAGCGGACGGCGCCCAGCTTACCAGCGGTCACAGCTACCGATTTCGTCGCGTCTGCATGCAATGCGGCTATGGCGACGTCGAGCCAGATCCAGGCCAGCACGGTGTGGCCGAAGCCCTGCATGTAAGGCACGGCGTTGGCCAGCGCGTCGTTGGGGTTGCCGGTGGCCCAGGCGGCCTTGGTCGTCGCCCCGACCTGCTGCAGGGCTTTGCCCAGCGCAGCGGCGTAAGCGGCCAACTCCGGCAACGGGATCGCCCGCTCCATCGTGCTGTGGATACGCGCCGCCAGCAGTTGCAGGCCCTTGCCGCCCTCCATCAGCACCTTGCGGCCCAGCAGATCGGTGGCCTGGATGCCGTGGGTGCCCTCGTGAATCATGTTCAGGCGGTTGTCGCGCCAGTACTGCTCGACCGGGAAGTCGCGGGTGTAGCCGTAACCGCCGTGAATCTGGATCGCCAGCGAGTTGGCCTCCAGGCACCACTCGCTGGGCCAGCTTTTGGCGATGGGCGTGAGTACCTCCAGCAGCAGCCGCGCGTCGTCGGCGGCCTGAGCGTCGGCCGTGTGCTGCTCATCGACCAGGCGGGCGCAATACAGTTCCAGGGCCAGTGCGCCTTCGCAGTACGCCTTCTGCGCCAGCAGCATGCGTTTGACGTCGGCGTGTTCGATGATGCGCACTTGCGGCTGGGTGGAATCTTTTCCCGCCGGACCAATTCCACCGCTGGGCCGCCCCAAGGTGGAATGCGCCCCCTCGGGGGGCAGCGACGACGCGGCAGCGCGGGGCGTGGGGGCTTGAATGGGCCGGCCTTGGGGCCGGTTCTTCGCGTAGTCCAGCGAGGCGTAATAACCGGCCATGCCCAGCATCACCGCCGCCGTGCCGACGCCGATGCGCGCCTCGTTCATCATGTGGAACATGCAGCGCAGGCCTTCGTGCGGCTTGCCCACCAGGTAGCCGATGGCCCCTGCTTTCCCGGCCACCGGGTATTTGCCTTCACCGAAGTTCAGCAGCGTGTTGGTGGTGCCGCGCCAGCCGAGCTTGTGGTTCAAACCGGCCAGCGCCACGTCGTTGCGCTCGCCGGTCAGCTGGCCGTCCTTGTCCACCATCTTTTTGGGCACGATGAACAGCGAGATGCCGCGCGTGCCGGGGATCAGCTTGCCGTCCGGCCCGGGAATCTTGGCCAGCACCAGATGGATGATGTTTTCGGTCAGCTCATGCTCGCCTGATGAAATCCACATCTTGTTGCCGGTCAGGCGGTAACGCGGGCCGAGCGCTTCGGCCTCGAAATCGGGGCCGTCCGGAATGGCACGCGTCGTGATGTCGCTCAGCGAGGATCCCGCTTGTGGTTCGGACAAACACATGGTGCCGGAAAAACGCCCGGCAAACTCGTTGCGCGCAAACACTTCTTTCTGCGCCTCGGTGCCGTGCACCAGCAACAGGTTGGCATTGCCCTTGGTGAGCAGGCTGGAGCCGATACTGACCGAGGCCATGGCGAAAAAGCAGTTGGCCGCCGCCTCGACGGTGTAAGGCAACTGCATGCCGCCTTCGTCGTAGTCCTGCGCGGCGCTCAGCATGCCGGAGCCGGCATAGGCCTTGTGGGCTTCATGGGTGGCCTGCGGCAGGATGACTTTCTCGCCGTCGAAATGCGGCTCCTGGGTGTCGACCAGACGGTTGAAGGGCGCGTATTTTTCGCGCGCGATGCGTTCGCAGGTGTCGAACACCGCATCAAAGGTTTCGCGCGAATGGTCGGCAAAACGCTCACGCTGGTTCAGCGACTCGGCGCCCAGCCATTGGTAAAGCAGGAAATCCAGGGTGGAACGAAGACTCATGGTGTTCTCACTTGTCGCGTGCGTCGCAGTCAATAAACAGGGCCGAGCCACTTGCCCGGGTTGCCACGGACAGCCTGCTCAGCCCCTTGCTCAGTGTGTTTGCAGAAGAAATCAGAGCACTTCAAACACGCCCGCTGCCCCCATACCGCCACCGATACACATGGTCACGCAGACCAGCTTGGCGCCGCGGCGCTTGCCTTCGATCAGCGCGTGGCCGGTCAGGCGCTGGCCGCTGACGCCGTAGGGGTGGCCGACGGCAATCGCACCGCCGTTGACGTTGAGCTTGTCCATGGGGATGCCCAGCTTGTCGCGGCAGTAAATCACCTGCACCGCGAAAGCTTCGTTGAGTTCCCACAGGTCGATGTCGCTGACCTTCAGTCCCAGGCGCGCCAGCACCTTGGGGATGGCATAGACGGGACCTATGCCCATTTCGTCAGGCTCGCAGCCGGCGACCGAGAAGCCGAGGAAGCGGCCCAGCGGTTTCAGGCCCTTTTTCTCGGCCACGGTTTCGTTCATCACCACCACGGCACCGCCGCCGTCGGAGAACTGGCTGGCATTGCCGGCTGAAATCACGCCACCCTGAATGGCCGGCTTGATGCCGCTGATGCCTTCCTTGGTCGTGCCTTCACGGATGCCTTCGTCCTTGCTGACGGTCACTTCCTTGGTGGTCAGACCCATGACGGCATCGGCCACACCTGCGGTGACGGTGATGGGCGCGATCTCGGCATCGAAGAGGCCGGCGGCCGAAGCTGCGCTGGCTTTCTGCTGGCTGGCTGCGCCGTATTCGTCCATCTGCTCGCGCGAGATGCCGTAACGCTTGGCCACCTGCTCGGCGGTCTGCAGCATGTTCCAGTAAATCTCGGGCTTGTTCTTGACCAGCCAGGAGTCGGCCAGCATGTGGGTGTTCATTTCCTGCTGCACGCAAGAGATGCTTTCCACGCCGCCGGCCACATAGATGTCGGCCTCACCGGCGATGACGCGCTGGGCCGCCAGCGCAATGGTTTGCAGCCCGGACGAGCAGAAACGGTTGACCGTCACGCCGGAAACGGTGATGGGGCAGCCGGCGCGCAAGGCGATCTGGCGCGCAATGTTGGCGCCGGTCGCGCCTTCGGGATTGGCGCAGCCCATGATGACGTCGTCCACCTCGGCGGCTTCGATGCCGGCGCGTTTGATGGCGTGTTCGACCGCGTGGCCGCCCAGGGTGGCGCCATGCGTCATGTTGAAGGAGCCCTTCCAGCTTTTGGCCAGGGGGGTGCGGGCGGTCGAAACGATAACGGCTGAGGTCATGGGAATCTCCAGGAATTAATTAAACGTCTTGCCTTCGGCGGCCAGCTTGGCGAGCAAAGGCGCAGGCTGCCAGAACTTCGCATCGTCCAGCGGGTTCTGCGCAAAACGCTGCATGCTCTGCACCACGTTGAACAGGCCCACCTGGTCCGCATACAGCATGGGGCCGCCGCGGTAAATCGGAAAGCCATACCCCATCAGATAGACCATGTCGATGTCGCTGGCCCGGGAAGCAATGCCTTCTTCCAGAATGTGTGCGGCTTCGTTGACCAGCGCATAAATCAGGCGCTGCACGATTTCCTCGTCGGAAATCTTGCGCGGCGTGATGCCCTGGGCGGCGCGGTGGTCCTCGATCATCTTCACGACTTCGGCGTTCGGGATGGCGTCCCGCTTGCCGGGCACGTAGTCGTACCAGCCGGCACCGGTTTTCTGGCCGAAGCGGCCCTTCTCGCACAGCAGGTCCGCGGTCTTGCTGTATTTCATGTCCGGCTTTTCGGTATAACGGCGCTTGCGGATGGCCCAGCCGATGTCGTTGCCGGCCAGATCGCCCATGCGGAACGGACCCATGGCCATGCCGAATTTTTCCATGGCTTTGTCCACCTGGGCCGGCGTGCAGCCTTCGTCCAGCAGGAAACCGCCCTGGCGGCCGTACTGCTCGATCATGCGGTTGCCGATGAAGCCGTCGCAAACGCCGGACACGACCGCGGTCTTGCGGATCTTCTTGCTGACGGCCATCACCGTGGCCAGCACATCCTTGGCGGTCTTGTCACCGCGGATGACTTCCAGCAGCTTCATGACATTGGCCGGGCTGAAGAAATGCATGCCGACCACATCCTGCGGACGCTTGGTGAAGGCGGCGATTTTGTTGACGTCCAGCGTGGAGGTATTCGAGGCCAGGATGGCGCCGGGCTTCATCACCCGGTCCAGTTCCTTGAAGACCTTTTCCTTGACGCCCATTTCCTCGAACACGGCTTCGATCACCAGGTCGGCGTCTTTCAGGTCGTCGTAGCTCAGGGTGGTGCTGAGCAGGCTCATGCGCTGGTCGTACTTGTCCTGCTTGAGCTTGCCGCGCTTGACCTGGGATTCGTAGTTCTTGCGGATGGTGGCGATGCCTTTGTCCAGTGCTTCCTGCTTCATTTCCAGCATCTTCACGGGAATGCCGGCGTTCAGGAAGTTCATGGCAATGCCGCCGCCCATGGTGCCTGCGCCAATGACGGCCACCGACTTGATCTCGCGCTTGACGGTGTCTTCCGGCACGTCCGGAATCTTGGAGGCGGCACGTTCTGCGGCAAAAATATGGCGCAGGGCCCGGCTCTCGGGCGTCCACATCAGGTTGATGAAATTCTCGCGTTCGTAGACCATGCCGTCGTCGAACTTTTTCTTCGTGGCCGCTTCCACCGCATCCACACATTTGAGCGGTGCGGGGAAGTTTTTGGCCATGCCCTTGACCATGTTGCGGGCAAACTGGAAGTAGGCGTCGCCGTTGGGGTGTTTGCACGGCAGGTTGCGCACCAGCGGCAAGGGGCGCGTGTCGGATACGGACTGGGCATAGGCCAGCGCTTCCTGAGCCAGCGATTCGGCGGACGCTGCCATCTTGTCGAACAGCTTCTGGCCGGGAATCTGGGCCAGCAATTCGCTCTTGACCGGCTCGCCGCTGACAATCATGTTGAGCGCAGGCTCAACGCCCAGGGCGCGTGGCAGGCGCTGCGTGCCGCCGGCGCCGGGGATCAGGCCCAGCTTGACTTCGGGCAAGGCCACGTTGGTGCCGGGCGCCGCGATGCGGTAGTGGCAGCCGAGCGCGAGCTCCAGACCGCCACCCATGCACACGGTGTGTACGGCAGCCACCACAGGCTTGGACGAGTTCTCGACGGCCAGAATCACGCTCAGCAGGTTGGGCTCGGCCAGCGCCTTGGGTGTGCCGAATTCCTTGATGTCGGCGCCGCCGGAGAAGGCCTTTCCGGCGCCGGTCAGCACGATGGATTTGACAGCTGTATCGGCATTGGCTTTCTGCAGGCCGTCGGTGATGCCCAGGCGGGTCGCGTGACCCAATCCATTGACAGGCGGGTTGTCGAGGGTGATGACCGCCACACTGCCGTGGACTTCGTATTTCGCTGTCATGTGATTTCCTTTATTGCTTGATTGTCAGCCGCCAGCCGGTTCGAGGCAGGCCGCGGGAAGTCAGGCCAAAAATAGTACGACCGTTCTTTTCTTATTGTAGAGAGCTTATGTTGCAGTGCAACCTGAAAGTTGTTGGCATTGTCCCTGCCGCGACAAAACCGGGCCTGCGGGCCTGATGACTCAGACTTCCAGCCACTCCTTGCGGATATAGGCGTCGGCCCTGAGGCTGTCGGGTGTCCCCTGGAAGACGATGCTGCCATGCCCCATGACCAACGCGCGGTCCGAGATCGCCATGGCAATGGTCAGCTTCTGCTCGATCAGCAACACGGAAATCCCCTTGGACTTCAGGGTCTGCAGGTATTGGCCCACCAGTTCGACAATCTTCGGTGCCAGGCCTTCGGTCGGCTCGTCAATGATGATCAGGTCCGGGTCGCCCATCAGGGCACGGCACAGGGTCAGCATCTGCTGCTCACCGCCAGACAACACGCCGGCCTCCGTGTGCTGCCGCTCCCTGAGCCGCGGAAACATCTGGTACATGTCTTCAAACGACCAGCGGCTGCCTTTGCCACTGCCCTTTTGCCCCAGCATCAGGTTTTGGTGCACGGTCAGGGTGGGGAAGATGTCGCGGTTCTCGGGCACATAACCGATGCCCATGTGCGCGACCTCGTAAGCTTTGCGACCGGTGATCTGCCGGCCTTTCCACTCTATGGCGCCCTGGCAATCGACCAGGCCCATGATCGCCTTGGCCGTGGTGGAACGGCCCGAACCATTGCGACCCAGCAGGGCGACAATTTCCCCAGGCTGAACATCAAAATGAACGCCATGCAGCACATGGCTTTTGCCGTAATAAGCGTGGAGGTTTTCTACCTTTAACATCAGTGGCCTCCTGCCTGTGATTCGGCGACGTGAGAGCCCAGGTAGGCCTCCTGCACGCGCGCATTGGCGCGCACCGCGTCGGGTGTATCGAAGGCCAGCACCTCGCCGTACACGACGACGGCAATGCGATCAGCCAGGCCGAACACCACCCCCATGTCATGCTCGACCGTCAGCAGGGTCTTGCCCACGGTGACTTCCTTGATCAGGCTGATGAAGCGGCTGGTTTCGCTGCGGCTCATGCCGGCGGTCGGCTCATCAAGCAGGATGACGCCGGCGCCACCGGCGATGGTGATGCCGATTTCGAGGGCACGTTGCTCCGCATAGGTCAGGTTGATGGCCAGCACGTCGCGTTTCTTGTCGAGCTTGATCATTTTCATCAGCTCGTCGGCGCGTTCGTTCGCGTCATCCAGATCGGCCAGGAACTTCAGGAAGGTGTATTTGTAGCCCAGGCTCCAGAGCACGCCGCAACGCAGGTTTTCAAAAACGCTGAGCTTGGGAAAGATGTTGGTGATCTGGAAACTGCGGGACAGGCCCATGCGGTTGATTTCAAACGGTCTTTTACCGTTGATGCGCTTGCCGCCCAGCAAAACATCACCGCTGCTGGGCTCGAAGCGCCCGCTGATGAGATTGAACAGCGTGGACTTGCCGGCGCCATTGGGGCCGATGATGCCGACGCGTTCGCCGGCGTTCACGGCCAGGTTGACGCCGCGGATGATCTCGGTCCTGCCAAAACTCTTGCGCAGATCTTTTAATTCAAGTGCGTAGGTCATATTGTTTTCCCCCAGCCGGAGCCAACGACGCCCCGGGGGGCGGCGAAGTACGCGAAGGGACGGGCGTGGGAGCTCATAGTGCCTCCCGGCGCTTGATTTCTTTTTCGATGTACTCCTGGATCTCGCCCCACTCGATCAGGAACTGGCGGCGCGTGACTTCAAACAGCCCCAGCCCGGTCAGCATGACAAAGGCCGAGCCAAACCAGCTGTTGAGGTTCTTCGCGTCAAGCGTGACGCCCAAAAACTGGAGCTTCGATCCCAGGGCCGTGCTGAGCTGCAGGTGATAAATCATCTCGATCATGGCGCCGGCGCCGGCCAGCAGCACCAGCACCGTCACTGTCATGGCCAGATAACTCACCCACAGCTGCCGCAGTTTGCCGAAAGCTGCAACGCGCAGGTTCATCATGATCAGGCTGGCGATGCCTCCCGGGGCGTACATCACCATGAACAGGAACACCAGGCCGAGGTAGAGCAGCCAGGCCTGGGTGAACTCGGACAGAAGCACAAAAGCCAGCACCATCAGGATGGCGCCGATGATGGGCCCGAAAAAGAAGGTGGCCCCGCCCAGAAAGGTAAACAACAGGTAAGCGCCCGAGCGCGCGGCGCCGACCACCTCCGCCGTGACGATCTCGAAGTTCAGCGCTGCCAGGCCGCCCGAAATGCCGGCAAAAAAACCGGCAATGATGAAGGCGAAATAACGGACTTTTTGCGTGTCGTAACCGACAAACTCGACGCGTTCGGGGTTGTCCCGCACCGCATTGAGCATGCGCCCGAGCGGTGTGCGCGTGAACGCGAACATGGCGGCAACGGCGACAAAGGTGTACAGCGCAATCAGGTAATAGACCTGGATTTGCGGTCCAAAAGTGATGCCGAACATGGCCTTGCCTGCCGTGCGGTTGCCCGAGACGCCGCCCTCGCCACCAAAGAACTCCGGAATCATCAGCGACAGGGCAAACACCAGCTCGCCCAAGCCCAGTGTGATCATGGCGAAGGTGGTTCCGGACTTGCGGGTGGTGACATAACCGAACAGCACGGCAAAACCGGCACCCGCCAGCCCGCCCACCAGGGGAACGGCAGATACCGGCAGTGGCAGAGAACCGTTGCCGACACTGTTGAGTGCATGGATGGCGAGAAAGGACCCAAGACCGGTGTACACCGCGTGGCCGAAGCTCAGCATGCCGCCCTGCCCCAGCAGCATGTTGTAGGAAAGGCAGGCAATGATGGCAATGCCCATCTGCGACAGCACGGTCAGGGCCAGCCCGCTGGCAAACACCCTGGGCGCAAGGATGAGCAGCAATGCAAACAGCCCCCAGGTCAGCCAGCGCCCGACATTGAGTGGCTTGAATTGGTAGTAGTTCTGCATGCTCATCCCTCCCGCTTTCCGAGCAGGCCGCGTGGCCTGAAGATCAGGATCAGGACCAGGAACAGGTAAGGAAGAATGGGCGCAACCTGGGACAGCGTGAGTTTGATGTAGGAGTTGTTCATGGCGGCAGTGCTCAGCGGCAAGCCGATTTGTTCGGCCAGCGTGGCCAGCGAATAGTCAAAGGCCACGGCAAAGGTCTGGATGATGCCAATCAGCAGCGAAGCCACAAAAGCACCGGACAGCGAGCCCATGCCGCCCACCACCACCACCACAAAAATGACGGAGCCGAC
>CBFGNA010000065.1:0-9366 GCA_965650045.1 uncultured Polaromonas sp. | reverse complement strand
CCGCCGGCCTGGCCTTCACGCAGCAGGCGCAGCTTGTCGCGGCGGTCGGCGTTGAGCGGGTTGTCGTCGTGCGTGGGGGCGGTCGTGACGGCGGGGCTGGGGGGCGTGTTGGACATGAAAAAATGTTCTCGAAGAAGGAAGGCAGGCCGGGGGGACCGGGCCAAGGGCCAAACCCCTGATTTTAGGCTGCGTTGCCGCCCGCACCGGGGCGACACAGAACTACAGTGCGATGCCGGTTTTTCCGAGAATGTCGCTGATCAGTTCAAGCCGGACCAGCGGGTTGTCCAGCTGCATCAGGCGCTGCTTGAGCTCGACGGGCATGGGCAGCAATTCGCACCAGCGGTTGGCGACCCAGCCGCAGTCGTCGAGCTGGTAAGGCGGCTCCAGCGGCATCTGCTCGGCCGGGATGTCGCGCTCCTGCAGGCTCTTGATCAGTTTGCCGAGGGCGTTGGCCGCACCGCGCAGGTCATCGGGCACCTTGACGAGCTGGTCATCGTCCAGCCGGGTCACATCGGCGATCCACAGGCCATGCCTGAGTTTTTCCTGGCTGGAGATTTCAAAGCGCTGGGTGCCGCTGCAGCGGATCACCATCAGGCCCGGTTGCGGCACCGAATAACTGGTGATGGTGGCCAGCGTGCCCACGGTGTGAAAGGCCTCGTTGGCAAAACCGTCGCCGCTGGGGCCGTCCCCGGGCTTGCGCACTTCCGAACCCTGGGTCAGCGCCACCACACCGAAGGGCGCGCCGGTCTTGTGGCATTTGCTGATCATGTCGAGGTAGCGCACCTCAAAAATGCGCAGAGGCAGCAGGCCGCCGGGGTAGAGCACGGTGCCCAGCGGAAACAGCGGGAGCGAGAAAAGGGTCAGGGCTTCTGGCATCGAATCAGGGGCAGGAGTTCAGGAAAAGCGACGGTCGATGCGACATCTTCCCACGATCCGCTTGTCCCCTGCGCTGGCTGTGGCTCACGCCCCATTCAGGCGGCGCATGCCCACACCGCGACCACGGGGCGGGTTTCCGCCTCAGGAACAGGATTGAACATCAAAAAGGCCTGTAGCCCTTGTCGGACGGGCGCAAGCAGCTATGCTTTTGATAGTGAACAGGCTCCCGAAGAGCCCGTGGCTACAGAACAGCGTCGGCTGGCTGGCGCAGCAGCATGGCCAGTGAATTGGCCACGGTTTTGCGCAGTTCGCGCCGGTCGCAGATGAAATCGACGGCACCCTTGGTTTGCAGGAATTCCGCGCGCTGGAAACCTTCCGGCAGGGTCACGCGCACGGTCGATTCGATCACGCGCGGGCCGGCAAAACCGATCAGCGCTTTCGGCTCGGCAATCACGATGTCGCCGACAAAAGCGAAGCCGGCGCTCACCCCGCCCATGGTCGGGTCGGTCAGCACGCTGATATAGGGCAGGCCTTTTTTGGCCAGGCGGGTCAGGGCGGCATTGGTTTTCGCCATCTGCATCAGGCTCAGCAGGCCTTCCTGCATGCGCGCGCCGCCAGTGGCGGTGAAGCAGATGAAGGGCACTTTCTGCTCGATGGCGGCATGCACGCCGCGCACAAAACGCTCGCCCACCACGCTGCCCATGCTGCCGCCCATGAAGTCGAATTCGAAGCAGGCCACGACCACGCCAATGCTGTGCACCGCGCCACCCATGACGATGAGCGCGTCGGTCTCGCCGGTGTTTTCCAGCGCTTCCTTCAGGCGTTCGGGGTATTTGCGGCTGTCCTTGAATTTGAGCGGGTCAACCGGCAGCACTTCCTGGCCGATTTCATAGCGACCCTCAGCGTCCAGAAACGAATCCAGCCGGGCGCGTGCATCCATGCGGTGGTGGTGGCTGCACTGCGGGCAGACGTTCTGGTTTTTTTCCAGGTCGGTCTTGTACAGCACGGCTTCGCAACTGGGGCACTTGACCCACAAGCCTTCGGGCACGCTGCGGCGCTCGGTGGGGTTGGTGGGCGTGATTTTCGGGGGAAGGAGTTTTTCCAGCCAAGACATGAAGTCGTCCTTGTGAAGAGCTGCCGGGGCCGGCGCGCTGGGCGCCGGCGGGGGCAAAACCGGTAAAGAAGGGGGATTATGCGCTGAGTTCCGTCCGGTTCAGGCCCGGTTCAGCCAGCCGGCTGGTCCAGCGCGGTGCGCACGCCGGCGAGGAAATCACGCACCAGCGGCACCACCTGTTCGCGCGGCTGGCCGTCGATCAACTGGATGATGCGGGTGCCGATGACCACCGCGTCGGCCACCCGGCTGATGGCTTTGGCGGTGGCGGCGTCGCGGATGCCGAAACCGACACCGACCGGGACGCTGACGTGCTGGCGAATGCGCGGCAACATGGCCTCGACGGCGCCCAGATCCAGCGCGCCTGAGCCCGTCACGCCCTTGAGCGAGACGTAATAGACATAACCGCTGGCGACGCCGGCGATCTGCGCCATGCGTTCATCGGTACTCGTCGGCGCGAGCAAAAAGATCAGGTCCATGCCGTGGCTGCGCAGGGTGGCCGCAAAGGCCACACATTCCTCGGGCGGGTAGTCCACCACCAGCACACCATCGATGCCGGCTGCGGCGGCGTCGCGCACAAAAGCGTCCTTGCCGCGCTTGAGGTCGTAGGCCTCGATCGGGTTGGCGTAACCCATGAGCACCACGGGTGTTGCGCTGTCCTTCTGGCGAAACACCCGCACCATCTCCAGCACCTGCACCAGGCCGATGCCGGCGGCCAGGGCCTGGTCACCGGCCTTCTGGATCACTGGCCCATCGGCGCTGGGGTCGGAAAAGGGCACGCCAAGCTCGATCACGTCGGCGCCGCCTTCCACCATGCCGTGCATCAGCGCGGGGGTGATGTCTGCGTGCGGAAAACCTGCGGTGACGTAAGGAATCAGGGCCTTGCGGTTTTGCGCTTTCAGCGCTTCAAAGGTTGCAGCAATACGGCTCATGACTGTGTCCCCGCGCCCTTGGCGCCGCTGGCGTCGAAGTCGGCGGCCGCGCCCTTGACCGCGTGGCCGCGCATGGACGGCCGGTCGTAGAAGTCCGCGCCGGACAGGTCGGCGACGGTGCCGATGTCCTTGTCGCCGCGTCCCGACAGGTTGACCAGGATGGACTGGTCGGTGCGCATGGTTTTGGCGAGTTTCATCGCATAGGCCACCGCGTGGCTCGATTCCAGCGCCGGAATGATGCCTTCGGTGCGGCACAGGTAGTGAAAGGCCGACAGCGCCTCCGCATCGGTGATACCGACATATTCAGCGCGGCCGATGTCCTTGAGGAAGGCGTGTTCGGGGCCGACGCCGGGGTAGTCCAGGCCGGCGCTGATGCTGTGGGTTTCGGTGACCTGGCCGTCCTCGTTTTGCAGCACATAGGTGCGGTTGCCGTGCAAGACACCCGGGCTGCCGCGTTGCAGCGAGGCCGAATGTTTGCCGCTGTCCATGCCTTCACCGGCGGCCTCGACGCCGATCAGGCGGGTAGCTTCGTGCGCGATGTAGGGGTGGAAGATGCCCATGGCATTGCTGCCGCCGCCCACGCAGGCAATCACCGCGTCGGGCTGTTTGCCGCCGGTCATTTCGGGCATCTGCACCAGGCATTCTTCGCCGATCACGCTCTGGAAGTCGCGCACCATCATCGGGTAGGGATGCGGTCCGGCGACCGTGCCGATGATGTAGAAGGTGTTGTCCACGTTGGCGACCCAGTCGCGCATGGCCTCGTTGAGCGCGTCTTTGAGCGTCTTGCTGCCCGACTCGACCGGCACCACGGTGGCGCCCAGCAGCTTCATGCGGTAGACGTTGGGGCTCTGGCGCTTGACGTCCTCGCTGCCCATGTAAACCACACATTCGAGGCCGTAACGCGCGCAGATGGTGGCCGTGGCCACGCCGTGTTGTCCGGCACCGGTTTCGGCGATCACG
Organism: uncultured Polaromonas sp.; assembly: GCA_965650045.1. Classification (GTDB taxonomy): domain Bacteria; phylum Pseudomonadota; class Gammaproteobacteria; order Burkholderiales; family Burkholderiaceae_C; genus Polaromonas. The sequence goes on along the minus strand of CBFGNA010000065.1, from coordinate 5,487 downwards.
CGCGGCTTGCCCATGCGTTTGGCCAGCATGGCCTGGCCGATGGTGTTGTTGATCTTGTGCGCGCCGGTGTGGTTCAGGTCTTCGCGCTTGAGGTAAATCTGCGCGCCGCCCTGTTCACGGCTGGTGCGCGCCGCATGGTAGATCGGCGAGGGGCGGCCCACAAAATGCGCGAGTTCGTACTGGAATTCGGCGAGGAACTCCGGGTCGTGCTGGTACTTGGCGTACGCAGTCTTGAGTTCGTTGATCGCGTGGGTCAGTGTTTCGGAGACAAAACTGCCGCCGTAAATCCCGAAGTGGCCTGTCGGGTCAGGTTGGTGGTAGTCGTACATGTTGTCCTGCAAGTAGGTCGTCGGCGGCGCGAACGGCGGCAACGAACTGATGAATCTTTTCGGCGCTTTTGATTCCCTTGAGGGTGGAACCCCCGGGTGCGGAAATCTCGACGCCCGAACTGACATCGACGGCCAGCGTTTTACAACGCGGCCGCACTTGCAAAATGCCATCGGTCACATTTGCAGGTGTGAGTCCACCAGACAAAACGAGGTGAGCGTTGACGCTTGGAGGAAGAAGTGACCAATTGAATGTTTTTCCGCCGCCCCCGAATCCCTCGACATGGGCGTCGAGCAGGATGGCCTGGGCGGCCTTGAAGTCTTCGGCGTATTTTACGAGATCGAAAGCAGGGGCGCCAGACGCGGGGGATTCGTCGCCGGGCCGCCCCAAGGCGAATTGCGCCCCCCCGGGGGGCAGCGCATCACGCGCAGCGGAAAGCGTGGGGGCTCCAACTGTATCGAGCGGGATACGGGCGGCGCGCATGAATGGCCGTCCTGCTGCCAGACAGGCGTCGGGCGTTTCATCGCCATGGAACTGAATCAGGGCGTTGGGCAATAAGGCGCACGCGGCGGCGATCTCTGTCGCCGAAGCATTGACAAACAGCAGTACCGGCGTCACGAACGGCGGCAGCCGGCGCGCCAGTTCGGCGGCGCGTTCGGCGCTGACATATCGCGGGCTGGGCGCATACATGACAAAGCCGACCGCATCAGCACCTGCGGCAACAGCGGCGTCCACATCTTCTTCCCGCGTCAGACCGCAGATCTTGATGCGGATGCGTTCGGCTACCGGGCTTGAAAGGCTGTTCATGGCAACCAATCATAAGCTGCGGTGCGGTCCGGCAGCCCATAACTGGCGTCATATCGGGGGCCCAGAAAATACAGACCGTCTGGCGAAAAGGTCGGTGCCGCCACGTCGCGGCGTCGCGCGTCGCGCACCTCGGCCATCCAGCCGGGCGGCTGCTGGCCCTGGCCGATGGTGATCAGGCAACCCATGATGTTGCGGATCATGTGGTGCAAAAAAGCATTGGCTTCGAATTCGAAACGCCAGTAGCCCGCGCGCTGCGAGACCTCGATGCGCGTGAGGGTCTTGACCGGCGTTTTGGCCTGGCACTGGGCAGCGCGGAAGGATGAAAAATCGTGCTCGCCGATCAGGTGGGTGATGGCCTCGCGCATGGCCGCACCGTCCAGCGGGCGATAAACCCAGCCGACGCGCCCGGCCTCGACGCTGGGGCGGACCGGGGATTCCAGCAGCACATAGGCGTAACGCCGGCTGGTGGCGCTGCCGCGGCAGTGGAACGCGTCGGGAACGGCGCGCGCCCACTGCACCGCAATGTCGCGCGGCAAAAAAGCATTGGTGCCGCGCACCCACGAAGGCAATTCGCGCTGCAGCGCAGTGTCGAAATGCACCACCTGCATCAGCGCATGGACACCGGCATCGGTGCGTCCTGCGCACAGGGTGCGAATGGGCAGGTCGGCAAACTTGCCGAGGGCTTTTTCGAGCTGGTCCTGCACGGTCTTGCCCGACAACTGGCTTTGCCAGCCCTCATAGGCGCCGCCGTTGTAGCTCAGGCCCAGAGCGATCCTCACGGGCGGCTCCCAGGGGGAAAGTGCAAGCGCGTCAGGCCAGGGCGTTCAGGAAAGCCTGGGCCTTGGCCTTGAGCGAACCGCTAGCCTGCGCCTGCACTTCTTCGGCCAGCGAACGCGCACCATCCACGTCGCCAATCGCGCGGAACTCTTCAGCCAGCGCGAACTTGGTTTCCAGCGGATCTTCCATGTTCACGTCCATGGACGGCGCAGGCGAAGCCGCGATGGCCGGGCTTTCCGTGGTCGGGCCATCGAGATCCAGCGACAGCGCGCCCATGTCGAACTCAAGCATGCCGCCGGAGGTGTCCAGCGGCGTGGCGGCTGTGGTGACGGCCGGCTCATCGGTGGTGAAGCTCAGGCCGGCGTCCATCGGAGGTAGCGGTGCTGGCGCAGGTGCCGGTGGCGGAGGCGAGCTCACGGACGGCATCGACAGGGTGGCCGTGCTGAAGTCCATGCTGTTGTCCATGGGCGGTGCCGCGGCCACAGGCGGCATGACCAGCGTCTGCTCCGTGCGCGCCACCGGTGCAGCTGAAGGCGCAGGCGTTGCTGCCGCGGGTGCCGCTTCCTCGTCACCCAGCGAAAAGTCCAGATCCAGATCGAAGTCCACTGCCGAGGGTTCGGGTTCCGGGATGGGCTGCAGAGGTTGGGGAGCGGTCTGCGTGTTGAAAGACGCGCTTGCCAATCCTGCGGCCGGCGCAGCACCGGGGGCGGCTGGTGGCTGGCCATCCGGCTGGTACATGGGATTGGCGGGATCGAGTTCACGGCCCATCTCGGCAATGTGGGCCCATTCCACGCCATGACCCCGGGTCAGGTTGAACGCCTCGGCGGCCACTGCGGCGAAGGCTGTCGCGTCGCGGCGTTTGGCATAAATCTCCATCAGCTTGGCATGAATGGCGATGCGTGTCGGGCTGATGCGAATGGCTTCCTTGAGGATTTCCTCGGCCTGCAGATCGCGTCCATAAGCCAGGTACACATCGGCTTCCGCCACCGGATCGACGTCGCCAGCGGCGTCAAGCTGGCTCGGCGAATACACCATGGACGAGCCGGTGACATTGGCTTCATTGGTGTCTATGCGCTGGCCGCCGCTGGCGCCGAAAAAAGAATCGGGCTGCAACCTGCTTTCGAGGAAGGAACTGTCCACGGACACCGCATTTTTGCGCTGGCGCGCCCGGTAAACCGCCAGGCCGATCAGAAGCAGCAGCAAGGCCGCGCCGCCCGCCAGGATCAGGGGGTTCTCCAGCAGTTCGTCGATCAGGCTGGGTTCAGGAGGCGGAGGTGGCGGGACCACCACCGGTTTTTTCACTGGCGCAGGGGCCGGGGCAGGCGTTGCACTCGCTGCAGTCGCTGGGCTGACCGCCGCAGCAGCTGCACTTGAAGGTGTTGCAGGGGCTGCGGCTGCTGCCGCTGAGGCTGCCGGGGCGGCACCGGCCAGGGCGCCGGGGGTGCTGACTGCCACGCCGGGCGTTGGGGAAGCTGGCGCTGCCGGGGCGGCCGGCGCCGCCGCTGCCGACGGTGCGGACGTGGCGCCCAGTTTGTTCAGGTCGCTGATGTTTTTGGACAGCTCGGCCACACGCGCTGCGGCTTCCCTGGCCTGGCGGTCCTGGGCGATCTTTTCTTCGGCGGCGGCCTTGCTCTGGACTGCGCCTTTGGACAAGGTGAGCTTGTCAGGCGTGGCAGCGGCGGGCGCCTTGTCTTCCACCTTGGCCTGGACCTGGCCGGTGGCCTGCCGGTCGGCGCTGGCGGTCTGGGTGTCGGGTGCACTTTCAGCGAGTTTGCGGCGGAAGGCATTGAAGTCCCGGCTTTGCGCGACGATGGTCCGGCTGGCTTCGCTGGCGGACACGGCCTCGGCCTGATCGGCGCCCGGCACTTCCAGCACGGCACCGGCTTTGAGGCGGTTGACGTTGCCATTGATGAAAGCATCCGGATTGCTGCGCAGCAGCGCGACCAGCATCTGGTCCAGCGAGACGCTCGCTGGCTTGGTCTGCGCGGCAATCTTGCCGGCGGTGTCGCCGGCCTTGACGGTGACGGTCTCGCCAGCGGGCGACGGGGCGCGGGCGGTGGCAACGGGTGGCGGTGGCGGTGGCGGTGGTGCGATAGGCCTGACAGCCGGCGCCGGCATCACGGCGGGCGGGCTGGGGGGTGAATAGGGAACCGCGGCCGGAGCCGGTGGGGGCGGCAAGGTGGCGACGGGGGCCTGCGGACGCGAAACCATGGGCGCCACCGGGGCGGGCATGGGCTGTGCAGCGGCGCGCAGATTGGGCGGGTCAAACAGCATTGTGTAGTCACGCACAATGCGCCCGGAGGCCCAGCGGGCTTCCAGGATCAGGTCCACAAAGGGTTCGCTGACGGGACGGTCGCTGCTCAGTCGCAGGTAGGAACGGCCATCTGGCCGGCGCTGCAGGCTGATCTGCAGGTTGGTGACGGCCGCACTGTATTCCAGGCCTGCAGCCTTGAAGGCGTCCGCACCGGCCACGCTGGCGCGCAGGCTGGCGGCTTCTTCGGCGTTGATATCTGCGATGTCGATTTCGGCGCGCAGCGGTTCGCCGAGTGAGGACTGAACGGTGACCCGTCCCAGCCCGAGTGCCTGAACCTGCAAACTGGTGAAAGTGCCAGCCAGTGCAATGGCGGCCGCAACCGCACCGAGACGCCAGGGACGAGGATGATTCATGGGAATGTGAGCCTCCGGTGCTCGGTCTGCATCAAATTTTATTCTGCTTGTCCGCACAAAAACCCCTGCGCTTTTTTTCGATAAATAACATTAACATCAAGGGATTAGGCTGACAAGCTAAGACAGCACTTAAGTTTTGACACGCGGGGTTAGCATCAACTTACAAGTTTCGGTTGTTGTCTGACGACAACGTCCCGTGACAAGTGGTTACGGTTGCCCGCGGTCTCAGGAGACCGGCCGCCGGGGCTGGCGGCCCGGGTTTTTCAGGCTTGAAGCAGGATGCGCAACATGCGGCGCAACGGCTCGGCAGCGCCCCACAGCAGCTGGTCGCCGACGGTAAAGGCGCCCAGGTAGTCCGGGCCCATGGCCAGTTTGCGCAGTCGGCCGACCGGGATGGCCATGGTGCCTGTCACGGCCACCGGGGTCAGGTCGGTGATGCTGGCTTCGCGCGTGTTCGGCACCACCTTCACCCATTCGTTGTCGGCGGCGATCATGGCTTCGATGTCGGCCAGGGGCACGTCCTTCTTGAGCTTGAAGGTCAGCGCCTGGCTGTGGCAACGCATGGCGCCGATGCGCACGCAGAAGCCATCCACCGGCGTTTCGGCGGTGCCGAAGCTGGCGCCCTGGCCCAGGATCTTGTTGGTCTCGGCGCCGCCCTTCCATTCTTCCTTGCTCATGCCCCAACCGGGCTCGTCCCGGGTTTTGCCGATACCCAGGTCCTTGTCGATCCAGGGGATCAGCGAGCCGCCCAGCGGCACGCCGAAGTTGGTCATTTCGGCAGACGACAGCGATTGCTGTTTCGCCAGCACCTTGCGGTCGATTTCGAGGATGGCTGATTTGGGGTCGTCCAGCAGGGCGCGGACTTCGGCATTGAGCGTGCCGTACTGCGTCAGCAACTCGCGCATGTGC
>CBFGNA010000064.1:0-9379 GCA_965650045.1 uncultured Polaromonas sp. | reverse complement strand
GTTGGGGCAGGGGCCGGTCGGCGCGTGTCCAGGCCAGCCAGCCCAACGCCAGCACCGCAAAAAACAGCCCCGTGGTCGCCGGCAAGCCCAGGGCGACCGGCGTGACCGAAGCCAGCACCACGCCGATCAGGCCCAGGCCTTCACGCCAGGCCACGATGCGGCAGCGCTGGCGCTCGTCGCCGCCCAGCATTGCGCCCCAGGACTGATGCGACACGCTGAGCGCGCTGTAGCCGGCGTAGGTCAGCATCAGCATCACGCTGGCCCAGGCCACCAGTGCGGCCCGTGTGTTCACCAAGGGGAAAAACAGCAGGGCAAAACCGGCGGCCAGCAACACTGCCGCCATCGCGCCCATGCCGAGCACGGCGCCGGGGGAACGTGCAAACAACCGGTCGCTGAGGCGGCCCAGCAGCGGGTCGATCAGCGCGTCGAACAGGCGCGCGCCCAGCAACACCGCCCCCAGGGTGGCCAGCGGTACGCCGAATTCGCGCGCGTAGTGGTTGGGCAAGATGACATACAGCGGCAGCGCCACAAAAGCCAGCGGCAGGCCCAGCAGGCCATAGGCCAGGCCGTTGCGCGTGCCGAAGGGATGGCGGGCGCCAGGTTTCAAGGGGCCGCTCCTGCCAGCAGCGCCGTGCGCAAGCCGGGCTCCGAGGTGGTGGGCGCCAGCCAGATGCCAAAAAACAGGCGCGCAAATTCCGCGTCGCGGATCTCGCCCAGCGGCTTGCCGTTCATCCAGAACGCGGCGCCGACCCCGGGCCGGTGCACCCCCATCACGCGGTCGCCCTTTTTGACATCGGGCAGCACGCGGGTCATGGCGGCCATCCACTTGCCGGCCTGCTCATCGCTGATCGCCGCAGCGCGGCGCATTTCGCTGATGGATCGCTCGGCCACGGCCTGGCTGTCGAAATCGCGCAGGTAGCTGAGCTCCAGTGCCAGCGCGTCGCTGGCAAAACCTTGTGGCCGGAAACCCGGATTGGCCCATAGCCGCGCGTCGTACACCTGAAAGCCCCAGAAGGTCAGCCGGCCCTTTCCCACCAGCTGCGCCTGCGGCAGCAGCTGTTGCAGTTCCGCGCGCGTGTCCTCAGCCGCAGGCTGCGCCAGGGCCGCGCCAGCTGCACACAGCAAGGCGGCCAGCGCGGCGGTCAGGGCTTGCGCAGCGTGTACTGCACGACGTCGGTATTGGCCTGGGTAAAAGCCGCTTCGCAGTAGGCCAGATAGAACTCCCATATGCGGATAAACCTCCTGTCAAACCCGAGCTGGAGCACCCGTGACTCCTGGGCCATGAACTTTTCGCGCCACCATTTCAGGGTGCGGGCATAGTCCTGTCCAAACGAAAACTCATCGATCACTTCGAGCCCTGCGGCCCGGGCCTGGGCGCGGAACTCCTTCGGGCAGGGCAGGCAGCCGCCGGGAAAGACGTACTGCTGGATGAAGTCGGTGGAGCTGATGTAGCGCTCGAACAAGCCGTCGGCGATCACGATGCTCTGGATGCAGGCGCGGCCGCCGGGTTTGAGCAGACGCGCCACGGTCTGGAAATACTCGGGCCAGTATTCGCGGCCCACGGCCTCGACCATCTCTATCGAGCAGATGGCGTCAAAGGTTTCGCTGCCGTTTTTTCCGATGTCGCGGTAGTCCTGCAGGCGCAAATCTGTTTTGGCCGCCGCGCCGATGCGCGCCATCCGCTGCTGTGCCCAGGCGAGCTGCTCCGTGCTGAGGGTCACGCCCACCAGCGACGCATCGAACTCCGTCGCGGCCATTTCGGCCAGCGCCCCCCAGCCGCAGCCGATCTCCAGCACGCGGTCCCCCGGCCGGACGCCGGCGAGTTTCAGCGCACGGCGCACCTTGGCGTCCTGCGCTTCTTTCATCGGGGTGTCGGGCGTGGCGAAAATCGCAGACGAATAGTTCATCGTCTCATCCAGCCAGAGGCTGTAGAACGCATTGCCCAGGTCGTAGTGCGCGTGGATGTTTTTCTGGCTGTTGGCCTTGCTGTTGCGGTTGAGCAGGTGTTTGATGCGGTAGGCGAAGCGGCCCAGCCAGGTGCCGTAAATCACGTCCTCGACTTCCGTGCGGTTGCGCACCAGCACGCTCAGCAGATCGCTCAGGTGGTGGGTGGTCCAGTCGCCGGCGATGAAACTCTCGGCAAAGCCGATGTCGCCCGACTTCAGCACGGCGCGGCAGACATTCCAGTTGTGCAGGCGCAAGCTGGCCACCGGTGCCTCGCCCGAGCCGAAGTGCCGCATGGAGCCGTCAGGCAACTGCACATGCAGCGTGCCGTGTTTCAGTCGCGTGAGCAGTTGCAGCACGGTGCGGGCGGCAGCGGGTGCGCCACCCGGCAACGAAATCGAGGCCAGCGCGGAAGACGCGCGTGCGGCGGTCGATGAAGGGGAGTTGCTGGCTGTATTCATCGGGTAACAAAGCCTTCGGGTGGCTTGGGTTTGCTGACAAAAGGAACGCGCTTGCACCACAGCTTCAGGGCTTGCCAGTGGATGCGCGCAATGACGCCAAAAGTCATGGCCGGGTAGCGCCACAGCGCGCGGCGCAGGCTGTCCGGCGTCAACGCGACCAGCGTGCCGGCCACGCTGGTTTCCAGCAGTGGGCCATGGGCGTCGTCATGGTCGATGCGCGCGACGGTTTTCTGCAGGCCATCGTTGTGGATGCGCATGAAGCGAAAGCGGTAGCGGCCTTCGACGCGGCAGAACGGCGAAACATGGAACACCTTGTCGGCACTGAGTTCCTGGCCGTAGTGCGGGTGGTCCAGCAGATAGCAGTGCCGCTCGCCGAAGGTGTTGTTGACTTCGACCACGATGGCGCGCAGGCTGCCGTCGATGCGGTGGCAGTACCAGAAACTCACCGGTTTGAAGGTGTAGCCAAAAATGCGCGGATAGGTGTGCAGCCACAGTTCGCCGAGGGCGTCGTTGATGCCTTCGCGGCGCAGCAATTCATCGAGCCAGCCCACGCAATCGGTGCGGCCATCGCCATGGTCGCTGTCGAAAAAGCTCAGCGCGGCCCGGCGGTTGCGTGCCAGTGCGCCGTTGCCCGCGGTTTTCATGCTGCGCAAGGGCAGCATCAGAAAGTAGGTGGGGTAGGCAAAGGCGTTGCGCACCGGTTTCAGGCGGGTGTGGCGCACCTGACCGAAACCCAGCAGCGGCATGTCCACGTTTTTCGCGGTGTGTGGTGCGCCGCCCCGTCTTACCGGTTCCGCGGCCCCGGCGTGTGAAGCTGGCGTCCAGGCGCTGGTTGCTGGCGTGATCATGCGGCGACCCCCGCGCAGTCGCCCAGCACCAGGCGGGCGGCTTCGAGCCCGGACTTCAGGCCGTCTTCGTGGAAACCGTAGCCGGTCCAGGCGCCGCAGAAATAGCTGTGCTGCCGGCCCTGCAAGCCGGGCAGCGCTTGCTGCGCGCGGATGGCGGCGGCGTCAAACACCGGGTGCGCGTAGTCGAACTCGCCCAGAATGTGTTGCTGCGGAATTGGCTGCACCGGGTTGAGCGACACCACGACCGCTTGCTCAAATGGCAAGGGTTGCAACATGTTGAGCAGGTAATGCAGGCACACCTGGCTCGATTCGCGCTCGCGGTTCGCCGCCCGTTCGTAATTCCACGCCGCCCAGGCCAGTTTGTTGGCCGGCAGCACCGCGGTATCGGTGTGCAGCACGGCGCGGTTCGGCTGATAGCGGATGGCGCCCAGCACGGCTTGTTCGTCCGGCGCTGCGTTGCCGAGCAGCGCCAGCGACTGGTCCGAGTGCGCTGCCAGCACCACTTTGTCAAACGTTTCGGTCTGGCCCCGGGTGATAACGCTGACGCCACCGCGCAACAGGCCGGCATCACGGTCGATGCGCTCCACCGGGGTGTTCAGGCGTTTGTCGGCAATGCCCGCAATGATTTTTTCAACATAGTTCCTGGCACCGCCGGTAACCGTCCACCACTGCGGCCGGTTGCTCACCTGGATCAGGCCGTGGTTGTGGCAGAAACGGATCATGGTGGCCACTGGAAACTGCAGCATCTGGTCGGTCGGGCAGGACCAGATGCAACCGAGCATGGGCAAGAAGTACCAGTCGCGGAATTCCTCCGAAAACCGGCCTTCCGCCAGAAAGTCGCCGAGCGGCTGCAGCATGGCGGCCTCGGCATGGCTTTGCGCCAGCGCACTGCACTGGCGGTTGAAGCGCACGATGTCGCGCAGCATGCGCAGAAACTTCCAGTCCAGCAGGTTGCGGCGCTGCGCAAACACCGTGTTCAGGCTGGACCCGCTCCATTCCAGAGGGCGTCCGGATGATGCGCCAGGCACCTTGACCGAAAACGACATGTCCGATTTGGCGGTGGCCACGCCCAGCTCGGCCAGCAGGCGAATCAGGTTCGGGTAGGTGCGCTCGTTGAAAACCAGAAAACCGGTATCGACGCCATGGGTGACCGGCCCGTGCGCGCCGGGCAAGGTGACATCCACCGTGTGGGTGTGGCCGCCGAAATAACTGCCCGCTTCAAACAGGGTGATGTTGGCCTGGCCGCGCAATGCGTGGGCGGCGGCGAGCCCGGAGATGCCGGAGCCGACGATGGCGACACGGGGGCGGGCTGGCGAGGATGGGCTGCTTGACGCCATCTCACCAGCCGGAAGATAAAAATGCTGCGAAGCGCCCCGGTGCGAACAAGGGAGGGAGGGAGGAGGAGGAGAACCGCCCCGGGATTGCATCCTGACCGCGGGGGCCTGGAAGTCTTCGCAACAAAAAAACGATAAAACCGGTGCAGCGGCCTAAGCCGCCCTGCACTGGTGATTGTCTGAGCGGGTCCAGGCGCGCACAGTTCCCCACAAATGCTTTGGGCATCACGTAAAGATTTGTTAACGAATGGGAGGACACGGCGGACAGACAAGGAAGTGAAAAGTTCTAACAAACAAAATATATACCTATCGGTCAAATTATTACCGATTGGTAATTATTTTGCCAGCAGCTTTTTTTCCAGGTCTTTGACAAAGGCCGCGCTACCCGGGTCCACGCTGCTGCCGAAGCTGCTGATGTCCCGGCCATCGCGCGACACCACGTATTTGTGAAAATTCCATTGCGGCGCGGCGCCGGTCTTTTCAGCCAGTTGCCGGTAAAGGGAATTGGCCTTATTGCCGGTCACCACCGACTTGGCAAACATCGGAAATTTGACGCCGAAGGTGTTTTCGCAAAAGTCCGCAATGTCCTGGTTGCTGCCGGTTTCCTGGGAAAAATCATTGGACGGAAAACCCAGCACCACCAGGCCGCGGTCGCGGTATTTGGCATAAAGCGCCTCCAGCCCCCCGTATTGGGAGGTGAAGCCGCAGAAACTGGCCGTATTCACAATCACCAGAACCTTGCCGCTGTATTGGCACAGGGCCTGGGGCTTTTCGTCCTGCAGGCGCAGGAAACTGTGCTGCAGCAGCGGCGCGCAGTTCGCCGCCGGCGTCGGGGCCGCCGGGGTGGCTGCCTGGGCGGGCAGCAGCGCCTGGCAAGCCAGCAGGGCGGCGGCGATCCAGAGGGGCAATGACAATCGGTTCATGGTGGGCGCTTTCAAGGAGGTGATCACGAGGGACGGGGCCATTGTGTTCCTGCCGCTGCGGGTGGGCTGCTGGAGATACGCCGCGCCGGTGCCAGCGGATTCAGCCCCTGCTTCGCTTTATTGAACCGGCAGGGCGCGGCGTTGGCCGCTGTTCAGGGGGCCCAAAACCGTGTAGAACGATTAAAGAAGGCTAAAGCCCCATCAATCTGCAGGAAATGGCAGCAAAAGGCCCTTTTCCGGGATTTGTCACATTCGCCCCCTAAAATCGCCGTAAATCAATTCGGCCCCCGCTTCGTAAGGAACCGCATGCTTTACCCTGAACTCTTCAAACAGCTTGAATCCGTGCGTTGGGATATGGACAAGGACATCCCGTGGGCCAGCTTCGATGCTGGAAAGCTCACCGACGAGCAGGCCCAGACCATCAAGATGAATGCCATCACCGAGTGGTCGGCCCTGCCCGCCACCGAAATGTTCCTGCGCGACAACAAGGACGACAGCGATTTTTCTGCCTTCATGTCGATCTGGTTTTTTGAAGAGCAGAAACACTCGCTGGTCCTGATGGAATACCTGCGGCGCTTCCGGCCTGACCTCGCGCCCACCGAAAAAGAGCTGCACGAGGTGCGTTTTGAGTTCGAGCCGGCCCCGGCGCTGGAGACGCTGATGCTGCATTTTTGCGGCGAGATTCGCCTGAACCACTGGTACCGCCGCGCCAGCGAGTGGCATACCGAGCCAGTCATCAAGCAAATCTACACCCAGCTCAGCCAGGACGAGGCGCGCCATGGCGGGGCCTACCTGCGTTACATGAAACGCGCCATCAACAACTTTGGCAACGACGCCAAGGCCGCCTTCACCAAGGTCGGTGTGCTGATGGCCAGCGCCCGCCGCACCGCGCAGGCCCTGCACCCGACCAACCTGCACGTCAACAAGGACCTGTTCCCGCGCGACACCATCCAGTCGCGCCTGCCCAACCCCGAGTGGCTGGAACACTGGCTGGACAAGCAGATCAACTTTGATGCGGTGTGGGAGGGCAAGGTGGTCGAGCGCATCCTGCACAACATGAGCCTGCTGATGAACCAGAGCTTCAAGACGGTGCAGGAACTGAACCGTTACCGCAAGGAACTGAGCCGGGAAATCGCCGGCTCCATCGCAGCCAAGCCAGCGGTCGTTACCGGCGCCTGATGCAGGACGAGGTCCGCTGGGCCAGTACCTCGGGGGGCCGCAGCCGTGTTGTGGCGCGCGGCGCGCAGGTGTTCGCCGTGGCCAATGCCAGCGACGCCGGCCTGGGCTTCGAGGCCCAGCTGGACCAGACCCTGGCAATGCTGGACCAGCACCTGCTGCATGTCGGGAGCTCACGCGCCTCGCTGCTCAGTGTGCAGATCTTCATCACCGACTTTGCCAACAAGCCGGCGCTGGACCAGGCCTGGGGGCTGTGGATAGGCGCTGACAGCGCCGCCTGGCCGCAGCGCGCCGTGGTGGGTGCGCAGCTTGACGGTGGCCTGCTGCTGGAGATGGTGGCCGTCGCCTTCCGTTAAAGTGGCGTGATGCCCACCGCATCCCCCGCCCCCTCGTCTTCTCTTTCCCCCGCTTTCCTCGACAAGATCGCCTCGCGCGCCCAGGCCGTGCAGCGCGCGGCCGCCCTGCCGCGGCCCGTGGTGTTCACCAACGGCGTGTTCGACGTGTTGCACCGCGGCCATGCCACTTACCTTGCCGCAGCGCGTGCGCTGGGCGGCAGCCTGGTGGTTGCGCTGAACACCGACGCCTCGGCGCGGCGCCTCGGAAAGGGGCCGGACCGGCCGCTCAACAACGGGCAGGACCGCGCCGCGCTGATGGCGGCCCTAGAAGCGGTGAGTCTGGTGACCTGGTTTGACGAAGACACGCCGCTGGCGCTGATCACCGAACTGAAGCCGGACATCCTGGTCAAGGGCGGCGACTATGACATGGAGACCCTGGCCGAAACCGCGGTCGTGCGCGCGTATGGCGGCCAGGCGCTGGCCATCCCCTTTGTGGACGGTTATTCCACCACCGCGCTGGTCAACCGGATCCGGCAGGACAGTTGAAACGCCTTGATGCGCGTTGGCTGAAGCCTCACGGGCTGTGCGGCGCAGGCCGTTCGGGAGGCCCCGCCTCTTTGTTGGCCGGCGCGGCCTGGCCGCGCAGCCGGCGGATCAGGCGTTGCAGCCACTGCTCCATATCGTCGATGTAAGTAAACACCGCCGGCACCACCAGCAGGCTCAGTACGGTCGAGGTGATCAGTCCGCCGATCACGGCAATCGACATCGGTGAGCGGAAGCTGGAATCCGCCGCGCCAAAACCCAGCGCGATGGGCATCATGCCGGCGCCCATGGCCAGCGTGGTCATGATGATGGGGCGGGCCCGTTTGTGGCAGGCGTCGAGCAGCGCGTCGCGGCGCGACATCGGCGCAATGAGCCAGCGATCACTATCGCCGGGCTCGACTTCCCGATCATCCTGAGCCTGGCCTGTCCTGAGCTCGTCGAAGGGTCGAAGGGTGCCGCGGCGTGCCACGATGGCGTATTCCACCAGCAGGATGGAGTTCTTGGTCGCGATGCCCATCAGCATGATCAGGCCGATCAGCGAGGGCATGGAGAAACTCTTTTGCGCGATCAGCAGGCCGACAAACGCGCCGCCCAGCGACAGCGGCAATGCCGCCAAAATCGTCACCGGGTGCAGGAAATCCTTGAACAGCAGCACCAGCACGATGTAAATGCAGAGCACGCCGGTCAGCATGGCCAGACCAAAGCTGGCAAACAACTCGCCCATGACCTCGGCGTCGCCGATCTCCACCACCTTGACCCCGGCCGGCAGGTTCTTCACCGCCGGAAGTGCCTGCACCGCCTTGGTCACGTCACCCAGCGGCAGGCCGGACAGCTCGATCTCGAAGTTGACATTGCGCGAGCGGTCGTAGCGGTCGATGACGGCCGGGCCGCCGGCGATTTCCAGCGTGGCCACCTGGCCCAGCATCACCGGGCCCTTGCTGCCGGGCACCGACAGACGCTCCAGCACGCTCAGGTCCTGGCGCGCCTCGTCCTCCAGCTTGACCACGATGGGCACCTGGCGCTCGGGCAGGTTGAGCTTGGGCAGCGACACGTCGTAGTCACCCAGGGTCGCGATGCGCAGGGTTTCGCCAATCGCTGCGCTGGTCACGCCGAGGTCGGCGGCGCGGGCAAAGTCGGGCCGCACGGCGATCTCCGGTCGGATCAGGCTGGCGCTGGACGCCACACTGCCGAGCCCGGGGACGGTGCGCAAATCCTTTTCGACAGCACGCGCCGCAGCCTGCAGCGCGACGGGATCCTGTCCGGTCAGCACCAGCACGTATTTCTCGCCGGAGCCGCCCAGGCCGACCTTGGTGCGCACGCCGGGCAAGGCTTCCAGCACGCTGCGCATCTTGTTCTCGATGCCCTGCTTGCGCGGGCGCTCGCGGCGATCCGTCAGCAACACGGTGAGCGTGGCCTTGCGGGTTTCGGCCGCCCCCGCCATGGCAAACGGGTCGGTGCCGGCGCTGCCGCCGCCTATGGTGGTGTAGACGCTGCGCACGTGGTCGAGCTTGCTGACCAGCTGGCGGGCCTGCTCGGCCGAGGCCATGGTTTGCGCCAGCGTGGAGCCGGGCGGCAATTCCAGATAGACCTGCGTTTGCGAGTTGTCGTCCGGCGGGATGAAGCCGGTCGGCAGCAGGGGGATCAGCATCACGGAGCCGAAAAAGAACACCGTCGCCGCCACCATGGTGGCCACGCGGTGCTGCAGGCACCAGGTGGCGGCCCGCATGTAGGTCTTCATCCAGCCCGGCTCCGGGTGGCGGCGGACGATGGGCGTGAGGATGTAGGCCGCCATCATGGGCGTGAGCACGCGCGCCC
>CBFGNA010000063.1:0-9392 GCA_965650045.1 uncultured Polaromonas sp. | reverse complement strand
GGACGCCGCCCCGATGCGCTCCTTGCGCGCCTCGTGCCGCAACGCCTCAGCAAGCAGTTCGCGCGGATTGACGAAGCTGCGGGTCGGCAGGCCTTCGCGCAACAAGGCCTTTTCCAGCACAAACCGGATGGACTGGTCATCGTCAACAATCCAGATCGGTTTCATTTTTTTCTATCCCTTTGGTACGGCGACCGGTTTATCCATCAATGAGGACGGCTTCAAGGCAGCGGTATCAGCATCTTGAAATCCGTGCGGCCGGGGACGCTTTCGCACTCGATCAAGCCGTGGTGTTGCTGAACAAAGGTTTGCGCCAACGTCAGCCCCAGCCCGGAACCGCCCTCCCGCCCCGAGATCAGGGGATAGAAAATTCGGTCCTTGATGGAGTCCGGAACACCCGGTCCATTGTCGATAACATGCAATTCCAGTGCCAAGCGATAACGCTGCTTACCGAAAGTAACCTGTCGTGCAATCCGGCTCCTGAAACTGATCTGCGCATCACCGGCTGCCATGCGTTCGGCCAGGGCTTGCGCGGCGTTGTGCGCGATGTTCAGCACTGCCTGGATCAGCTGCTCGCGGTCACCGCGGAAGTCAGGAATCGAGATGTCGTAGTCGCGCAGTACGCGCAAGCCCCTGGGGAACTCGGCGAGGATCAGCGAACGCACGCGCTCACAGACTTCGTGGATGTTCACGTCGCCCACCAGGTGGGGACGGCGGTGCGGCGCCAGCAGGCGGTCCACCAAAGTCTGCAGCCGGTCGGCCTCGTGGATGATGACCTGGGTGTATTCGGTCAGCTCCTTGGACTCGATCTCCATCTGCAGCAATTGCGCTGCGCCGCGGATACCGCCCAACGGGTTCTTGATCTCGTGGGCGAGGTTGCGGATCAGTTCCTTGTTGGCCTGCGCCTGATCAATCAGCCGCTCTTCGCGGTCCTGCTTGGCCTGCTGCTCCAGCGGCAACAACTCGACAATCGCTTCACCTGGCGTGTCGGTCTGCGCCACCACCACGTGAACCGGCATCGGTTCGCGGTTCAGGGGTTTCAGCCAGGCGTCGTAACGCAAGGCCGCAAACTCGTTGCTGCCGGCACCTTCCAGCGCGTTGTGCAAAATCGCCGGCTCGGTGAAGCAGTCCGGCAGGTGCGAGCCTTCGATGGTCCGGCGCGAAGTGCCCAGCGCATCTTCAAGCGCGGCGTTGGCAAACACCACGACGCCGCTGGTGCGCACCACGGCCACCAGCGTGGCCAGCAGGTCAAAGGACTGGAAGCGCGGAAATGCGGCCGGAATGGCGGAGGGGGAAAGATCAGGCTTTTTCAAGCCTGCTATTTTGACTCAGAAGCGCCCGTGGCCGGGTGCTGACTTTACTGACGAACCGTGGGTGCCGGCAGGCGGCCGATCTCGCGTTTGAGGCCGGCAATGTCGCTCTCGTGGCGCGCAATGCTTTCTTTCATCTCGGCGACACGGTCCAGGTAACGCTGGTAATTGCGGCCCTCGATACCCTGCTTTTCAGGCTCGCCGTTGTTGTATTCTTTTTGCTGCTCGGCAAGCCGCAATTCGGCCTTCCTGAGTTCCGCCTCAAGAATGGCCCGCGTATCGCTGTCGCGGGCGCGTTGCTCGCTGCTACCCGATGCCGGCGCGGCCTGCACGGCGCCGGCCACACGCACAGGCGCGGCCCGGTTGACGGGCGTGCCCTGCACCACCGTGACATTGCCACCGTCGATCTGCTTGCATCCACGCGCCTGCGCATCGCGGGCGTTGTTGATGTATTCGGGTGTGGCGCCGCCTTTGGGGGCGCAACGATAGATGCGCTCCTGCGCAAAAGCGGAGGAAGCGTTGGCGGCCAGAACCGCCGCGGAGATTGAAAGAAGTACTGCAGGTTTCATGCGTAACCCCAAGTGCCTGTTGAGGCTTGGACGGTCTGTCAGTATCCTGCAAAGGGCGGAAAAAGAAAACCCCAGCGTGGATAACCCTGCGGAGAAACAAAAAAGGACGGCTTTCGCCGTCCTTTTTTGACCACAGACTGTAAAAAATTACAGGGAGTGATTACAGCGAGTAGTACATGTCGAACTCGATCGGGTGCGTGGCCTGGCGCAGGCGGGTCACTTCACCCATTTTCAGTTCGATGTAAGCGTCGATCATGCTGTCGGTGAACACACCGCCCTTGGTCAGGAAGCTGCGGCCCACGTCGAGCGCGTCCAGCGCCTGGTCCAGGCTGTGGCAGACGGTTGGCACTTTTGCATCTTCCTCGGGCGGCAGATGGTACAGGTCCTTGGTGGCGGCTTCGCCGGGATGGATCTTGTTTTCCACGCCATCGAGACCGGCCATCATCAGGGCCGAGAAGCCGAGGTAGGGGTTCATCAGTGGATCGGGGAAACGTGCCTCGATACGGCGGCCTTTGGGATTGGCGACGTAAGGAATGCGGATCGAGGCAGAGCGGTTTTTCGCCGAGTAAGCCAGCTTGACCGGAGCCTCATAACCAGGAACCAGGCGCTTATAGCTGTTGGTGCCGGGGTTGGTGATGGCGTTCAGCGCACGGGCGTGCTTGATGATGCCGCCGATGTAATACAGCGCGAAGTCCGACAGGCCGGCATAACCGTCGCCGGCGAACAGGTTCTTGCCGTCTTTCCAGATCGACTGGTGCACGTGCATGCCGGAGCCGTTGTCGCCAACGATGGGCTTGGGCATGAAGGTGGCGGTCTTGCCGTAGGCATTGGCCACGTTCTGCACCACGTACTTGAGCATTTGCGTCCAGTCGGCGCGCTGGACCAGCGTGCTGAACTTGGTGCCGATTTCGTTCTGGCCGGCGCCGGCCACTTCGTGGTGGAACACTTCGACGGGAATGCCCAGCGATTCGAGGATCAGGGACATCTCGGCGCGCATGTCCTGCGTGCTGTCAACCGGAGGCACGGGGAAATAACCGCCCTTGACGGTCGGACGGTGGCCGCGGTTGCCGCCTTCGAGCTTCTTGCCCGAATTCCAGGGGGCTTCGTACTCTTCGATCTTGAAGAAGGTGCCCGACATGTCGGTGTTCCAGCGCACATCGTCGAAGATGAAAAATTCTGGCTCGGGACCGAAATAGGCGGTGTCGCCCAAGCCGGACGCCTTGAGGTAGGCTTCGGCGCGCTGCGCGATGGAGCGCGGGTCGCGGTCGTAGGCCTTGCCGTCGGCGGGCTCCAGCACGTCGCAACTCATGAACAGCGTGGTTTCTTCGAAGAAGGGGTCGATGTTGGCCGTTTTCGGGTCAGGCATCAGTTGCATGTCGGAAGCTTCAATGCCCTTCCAGCCGGCCACCGAAGAGCCGTCGAAGGCGTGGCCCGAAGTGAATTTGTCTTCGTCAAAGTGGGAAACCGGCACGGTCACGTGCTGCTCTTTGCCCCGGGTGTCGGTGAAACGGAAGTCAACAAACTTGACTTCGTTTTCCTTGACCATTTTCATGACGTCTGCGACGGTCTTTGCCATCAGAATCTCCTGTTGCTGGATGGTGGTTAAAAATACTTTCAGCGGGGGTGGATGCACGTTTTGTGCCACACCGGATGGCGCTTTTTTTCTGCCAAGCCTGCGATTGTGCCGTCAACTTGGGCCCGAACTCCCGCTACAACCCGCCGCGGCCCGAAAAAGTGCCAGATTTTCAATGCACCTGATTGGTGCTCTCTTGATTGCACTTTTTTGGTGCAATTTTTCAACGCACCAACTCGGGGCCCAATTTGGCATTAAAGCCATGCAGGCCCGCCAGCAAGGCTGGAAACGCGGCGTTGACCGCTTCCGGCGTGCCCTTGACGCCCAGCTCGATATGGCGTCCGTAGTCGGGGTGATCCACGCTGGGCAGGCTGAACACCTTGACCGCATGAGCCGCCTCGATGGCCAGCATCAGGGGCGTGAGGGTCGCTTCCATGGACCCCATCACAATCACGGATTTTTCGACGTAAGCTGATTTTTGGTGCAGGCCGGCGTAATCCTTGTCCAGCACCGACTCGATCATGGGCCAGGCCATGACCGGAAAACCCGGAACGAAGTGGACGGCGCCGGCCCCCTGCCGGACGCTGAAGCCGGGGATCTTGTTGTACGGATTGGCAATGATCTCCGCGCCCACCGGGAACATGCCCATGTTCAGGCGGTGGATGTTGTCATGGCGATCCGGCTCGTAAGGGACGCCCTGCTCTTTCGCCGTGTCCTGCATGCGTTCGCGGATCAGGCGCTCGGCGTCAGGGTGCAGGGCCAGATCCACACCGAGCGCCGCGGCAGCGCACTGCCGGGTGTGATCGTCGGGTGTGGCACCGATGCCGCCGCAGGAAAACACCACGTCCCCCGATTCCCGCGCAGCGGCAAAGGCACGCGCCAGCACGGCGGTGATGCGCGCCGGGTCGTCGCCCACATAGTCGGCGTAGGCGAGCTGCAGCCCGCGCGCGGCCAGCAGTTCGATGACTTTGGGGAGGTGTTTGTCGGATCGTTTGCCCGAGAGGATTTCGTCACCGACGATGACGAGGCCGAAAGAGGTGCTCATGGTGAAAGTATGCAGACTAGGGAAGATCAGGGTTGGGGGCCGGGCGTGCCCGCTGCTGGCCCAGGCGTATCCGTCTCGGCCCCGGCCCCGGGCGCGGGCGACTGCGCATCGCTCGCTATCAATTCAATAGCTGGTGACGCAAGCGGGACGGGGGCCAAGGCATTGTTTTGCTTGCGAAGCTGATCCAGCGCCGCCAGGCAGTAATGGGCGAACCAGAGCGAGGAAAAGGCAAACACCAGGGTGTAAAGCCAGATCGCCACGGGCACCAGCAGGGGCGCCATGGCGATGAACATCGCGCCCGAGGCCCACAGCAGGCTGGGCGCAGCGCCCAGATAGCCGCTGAGCACGCCGATGCCCAGCAGGCTGGTGCGATGGCGCCGGAAAATTTCGCGGCGCTCTTCCACGCTGGCGTGATCGACCAGCGCGTCGTAAGACATCACGCGGTAGGTCAGCCAGCCCCAGATCAGCGGCGGCAGAATCAGAATCAACGGCGGAACCAGCCACAGCGGGATCGAAATGACCAGTGCAAGGACGGCCAGCAGGGTGGAGCCCAGCGACCAGAACAGGCTGGCGACCAGCGAGCCGCCCTGCTTGCGCTGCAGCAGCGGAAACCGCCGCTCGGCCACCAGCCCCACCATGGCCGGCGTCATCAGAATGGCCACAAACAGCAGCGCCACGATGACGATCACCGGGATGCTCAGGAACAGCAGGATGGTGGGCGCCAGCACCACGCGCAGATTGCCCAGGCCCAGGCCTTCGAGCCAGCGCGCCATGGTGCCCAGCAGCTCCCAGCTTTCAAGGCTGGCCCGCACCGCCACCAGCGCATCGTCCCAGAAGAAATAGCCCAGCCCCAGCGACAGCACCACCATGATGACCAGCGGCAGCACCGACAGCGCAATCACGCGGGGGTGCAGGCAATAGGCCACCGCGCGCCAGAAGGAATCGAGAAGCTTTCCCATGATTAAGTGTAGCCCCCACGCTCCGCCGCTGCGCGGGTCGCTGCCCCCCCGAGGGGGCGCTGCGCCTGCGGCCCGGCGAAGCCGGTTCCGCGGCCCCTGCTTGTGAACTCCGTCGTTGATGAAGGTTTCAGGCCTTGTTAACCAGGCGTTTCAGCCCCAGCCACTGCTGCGACCAGAAGCCGCGGCCGTAGTCACGGGCCTGTTCGACCTGGTCGCGGATGCCGGTCGGGTCGTAGCGCTGCTGGAAATTGGCGGTACCAAACAATATGTCCCACCAGGGCAGAAGAACGCCGAAATTGTGCCCACCCAGAACGGTCTGTTCATTTTTCAGGCTCTCATGCCCGATGCCGATGCTGTGGTGCACCCTGTGAAAACGCGGGCTGACCCACAGCCGCTCGCCGACCCGCCCGAACCACACGCGCACATTGGCGTGCTGAAAGCTTTCGCTGAGCTGGGTCAGCGCCACGATGGCAATGAACTGGCCGGGCGCCACGCCGATCAACTGGGCCACCAGCACCACGATGACGTCCACCACCACATCATCGAGCAGGTGGTTGCGATTGTCGCTCCACATGGTCATCTGCCGCTGGGCGTGGTGCAGCGAATGCAGGCGCCACCACCATTCGATCTGGTGCTGGCCGCGGTGCGTCCAGTAGGCGATAAAGTCGAACACCACCAGATAAAGCAGCAGGCTGACCACCGCGTTGTCGCTGACGCCGGGCCAGAGCTGGTCGAGGTGGAAAGTGCCGAACCCGGCGGTGCGCACCATGCCGAACAGTTCGTCAAACAGCGGCTCCAGCGTGAAAAACAGCGCAATGCGGAACAGGCCCAGCCGGTGGATCAGGGTGTAGAGGATGTCGGTGCGGATGGTGGCGCGGTCGGTCACCGGCTCGACCGGCCGCCAGCGTTGCAGCGGGCCCACCACGGCGACCAGAATGGCGATCTGGACCAGGCCCACCAGAAACCAGGCGGTGGCGGCGTAGCCCTCTTCCAGCAGGTTGCCCAGGCCCAGCGCAAACATGACAGGCTGCACGGCGCCCTCGAACAGCCCCTGCTGGGCTGCTGAAAAAAGGCTCTCCAGGCTGTCCATGCCGCCTATTTTGCCGGGAGCGCGGGTACGCCGGGCCGGGACTGCGCTATCCACGCCTTGTAGCGGGGGTGTTCGCGCAAGGTCGCAAAACAGAAACCGCGCTCTTTCAGGCCGGTAATCAGCGGCTCCAGCACGGCCGGCGCCCACGGGTCCCTGCGCGACCAGATGCCCAGGTGCGCCAGCAGGATGTCGCCCGGGCGGATGTCGCGCAAAGCCTTTTGCAGCAAGCGTTCATTGGGCCAGGTCTCGCTGGGCAGTTCGTCGCCGAGAAAACCGGCCGGCGACCAGCCCACGTGGTCGTAGCCACAGGCTTTGGCGGCGGCCAGCAGTTGGGGCGAGGTCTTGCCGCCCGGTGCGCGGTACAGCGGCAGCGGCTTTTTGCCGGTGATTTCTTCCAGCCGGCTCGCGGCCTTGGCAATTTCGGCGCAGTACTGGGCGGCGCTCCAGACCTGATCCTTGCCCTGCGCCGGTCCGGCCGACGGTCGCACCCTGAACTGGTCAGAGCCAAGGTCAGCGCGCCAGTAGGTGTGGTCAAAAGTATGAGACGCGAACTCATGGCCTTCGGCCGCACGCGCCTTCCACCAGGGCGCCCAGTCCTTGCCCAGGCTGCCGTCGCCGGTCTGCGTGCGTTCGTTGGCGGCGAAAAAAGTTACCTTGACCTGTTGCCTGTTCAGGATGTCCGCCATCAGCGGCGCCACGCCCATGTGGCCGGTATCCAAAGTCAGGTAAACCGGTTTCCCGGGCTTTCCCTGGGCATCAAAACAGCCCTCAGCCCAAGCGGGACGGGCGCAATCAGCTATGAAAACAGTAGCAACCACGACGGCCACCAGCGCCCGGGTCATCTTTGTTTTCCAGCCGGGACCGCGGGTCCGGCTCTGCCGGCCCGCAGGCTCAGCAGCCCCCTCGGGCGGCAGGGAGCTACACAAAGTGAGCGACCGCGGGGGCCACATCCACCGTGGGGGCCTATCTTGCGGCGTGATCGAGCGTCCAGACACCATGGGGACTCTTTCCGACATTGACCTGGCGCACGACCTTGTGCGCGGCCATGTCGATCACCGTGAGTTTGCGGGCCCAGCGCGAGGTCACATAAATCAGCTTGCCGTCGCGCGAAACCTCGATGCAGTCCGGCCCGCCCGGCGCCGGATAGTTGTCCACCACCGCCAGGGTCTGCAGGTCAATCTTGCTGATGGTGTTGGCCACACGGTTGCTGACCAGCACATGGCGGCCGTCCCCCAGGGAGCGAAAGGCATGCGCGCCGGCGCCGGTCTTGATGACGCGGGTGCGCTGCGGCGCCTTGCCGCTGACGTCAAACACCTCGACGGTGTCGCCGCCCGTCATGCCGACCAGCAGGGTTTTGTCGTCGGCGCTGCCGTAAACATCGGCGGGAATCGGCCCGGTCGGTGTGCGCCACTTGATGGCCTGCGTCGCCAGATCCACGGCAATCAGCTCGTCGCTGTCCTGCATGGTCGAATACACCGTGGTGCTCTTGCTGTCGATCCACAGGTGGCTGGGCGTGCGGCCGGTGGCCACGCGCTTGACCAGCGTGATGTTGCTGCCGTCCCAGCGGTAGATGTCAATGTGGTTGAGGCGGTTGGCCGCTGTGACGAACCACTTCATGTCGGGTGAAAACCGCAGGTGGTACGGGTCGATGACGCCGCGCAGCACGCGCTGGGTCTCGGCAGTCCGGGGGTCGATGAAGGTCAGCGTGTCGGAAAGCGCATTGGCCACAATCACCGACTTTTCATCGGGGGTGAGGTAGAGGTGATGCGGCTGCTTGCCGGTCGCAATGCGCCGGGTCTCGGTCCAGTCCACGGGATTGATGACGCTGACGCTGTCGCTGAGCGAATTGAGCACAAACAGCGGCGCGGCTTGCGCCAGTGCGGCAGTGCCCGACAGACAACACAGGGCCGCGGCAAACAAACGAAGGAACAAATTCACGAACAACTTTCTTCAGGCAGCCAGCAAGTGTAGCGGGGGGGTGCCCTGCTAACGCGCCAGGGGGGCAGTCCGCTTACATCCCTTACCATCCCATGATGAATTTTGCGGACATTGCGGACATTCACGGCGTGCGGCTGGAGCTGCAGCAAATCCCCGGCGCGGCAGGCAAGGCGCCGCTGGTGTTTCTGCACGAAGGCCTGGGATCGGTCAGCCTGTGGACCCAGCGCGGCAGAAACTGGCCGCAAGCCGTATGCCAGGCCACCGGCCGCGCAGGGGTGGTGTATTCCCGGCGCGGCTACGGGCAATCGGACGCGGTGCCGGATGTGCGCGGCAGCGGCCGTCTCGCACCCGACTACATGCACCGCGAGGCCTGGGAGGTGCTGCCGGCGCTGCTGCAGGGGCTGGCCATCGACAAGCCGGTGCTGCTGGGCCATTCCGATGGGGCCAGCATCGCCCTGCTCCACGCTGCCCGTCACCCGGTGACCGCAGCCATCGTGATGGCGCCGCACCTGATGGTCGAGGACATCGCCGTCGAGGCGATTGCACAAGCTGCCAGCGCCTTCGAATCCGGCGGGCTGAGGGACAAACTGGCCCGCCACCATGGCGACGTGGACGGCGCTTTCTGGCAATGGAACGACGTCTGGCTGTCCGAAGCCTTTCGCGGCTTCGACATCCGCCCCGACTGCCGCAACATCAGCGCCCCGCTGCTGGCCATCCAGGGCCTGGGCGATGAATACGGCAGCATGGCCCAGCTCGACGAACTGGCGCTGGCGGCGCCACAGACCCAGCAACTGCGGCTGGCCGATTGCGGCCATTCGCCGCAGCGCGACCAGCCGGAGCGCACGCTGGAAGCCATCACGGCCTTTCTGCAGCCCCTCCCCTGAGCCTCGACACGCTATCGAATCAATAGC
>CBFGNA010000062.1:0-9532 GCA_965650045.1 uncultured Polaromonas sp. | reverse complement strand
GGTGGCCGGCCTCCTTGGCCAGCACCACGGCGCGGTGCATCGCGGCCAGCCAGGTTTGCACCGAGGTGGCCAGCGCATCGCGCACCGGGCCGGGCCGGTCGTCAAATTCGACCGCACCACTGATAAAAATACATCCGGACTGGAGCTCGACCGCCACGCGTTTCATCCAGTTGGCAAACAGCGCCTGCACGCGGGGCAGCCCCTTGGACTCCGTCATGGCGGGATAAAAAACCTCGTCCTCAAAACGCGCGAAATATTCGCGGATGACCGAAATCTGCAGCTCCTCGCGCGAGCCGAAATGGGCAAAAACGCCCGATTTGCTCATGTGCATCACCTCGGCCAGCGCGCCAATGCTCAGGCCTTCCAGCCCGATTTGCGTCGCCAGCCCCAAAGCCGCATCCACGATGGCGGCCTTGGTCTGCTGGCCTTTCTGCAGGCCGGACAGCGCGCCGCGGCCGCCGGAGCGTACGGGTTTGGTGGAAAGTTCAGTCACGGACATGGTTCGGGTAAACGGCAAAGCTTCATTAAAAAACGAACGACCGTTCTATTCTGCCGCAAAACCAGCGCCATCAAGGAAAGCCCGGAAAAAACCGGGGCAAATAGAGGGTCGGGCCTAGGGACGGCGCGGGTAAACCCGGAGCCCTAAACGGCGCGCGCCGAGATCACGGCGGACAGCTGCAGCGGATCAAAGGGTTTGGTCAGGTGCTGGTCAAAACCCGCCGCCATGGCCTTCTGCCGGTCGTCGTCCTGGCCCCAGCCGGTGGCGGCAATCAGCAAGGGCCGCGCGCCACCCGGCTGCGCCCTGACGTGGCGGGCCACCTCATAACCGTTCATACCCGGCATGCCGATGTCCAGCACCAGCACATCGGGCTGAAGCCGGGCGGCCAGCGCCACCGCCTGCAGGCCGTCGTTGGCAATGTGCACCACGTGGCCGTCCATGCGCAGCAGTTCCGCCAGCACATCCACCGCGTCGCGGTTGTCGTCGGCCAGCAGCACGACGCGGGGACGGTCATGCGACACGGCTGTTTCAGCGGCCTGCGCGGCTTGCGCCTGCCCGGGCGACTGCAGCGGGCCGGGCAGCTTCACCGTGAAACAACTGCCCTGGCCCGGGCCCGCGCTGTAGACAGCAACGCTGCCTTCATGCAGGTCCACCAGCCCCTTGACCAGCGCCAGCCCGATGCCCAGCCCGCCTTCAGAGCGGTCCAGCGCCGATTGCTCCTGGGCGAACATCGTGAAGATGTTGCCCATGGCGGCTTCGCTCAGGCCAATGCCGCTGTCGGTCACGGCGAAAACCACGGCGCCCGGCTCCAGTGTGACGGCCAGGGTGATTTGCCCGCCGGCATCGGTGTATTTCGATGCGTTGTTCAACAGGTTGGACAGGATTTGCGCCAGCCGGACCGGATCGGCCACCAGCTGCAGCCCGGGCACCGCCACACTGGCGCTCAGCACTTGCTGCCGGGCTTCGGCCAGCGGCCTGGCGGTTTCCAGCGCGGTGTCCACCAGCTCGTCAACCAACACCGTTTCCTTCTTCAGCACCAGGCGCCGCCGGGTGATGCGGGCGATGTCGATCAGGTCATCCAGCAGATGCGCCATGTGACCCACCTGCCGGCTGATCACAGCGGTCGCATGTTCACGGGCCTGGGGCGCCACCGCCGGCGACGCCAGCAACTGGGCTGCCGTCCGGATGGGGGCCAGCGGGTTGCGCAGTTCATGCGCCAGCGTGGCCAGAAACTCGTCCTTCTGCCGGTCGGCATCCTGCAGCAGCTGCGCTGCCACGCGGATCTCCTCGATGTCGGTGGTGGTGCCGAACCAGCGCAACACCCGGCCTTCTGCATCCAGCTGCGGAACAGCACGCGCCTTGAACCAGCGGTAAGTGCCGCTGGCGCCGCGCAAACGATAGTCCACCTGCCATTCCTGGTTGCCGCCGCGCACACGCCGCCAGGTCTGGCGCGCAAGCTCGCGGTCATCCGGGTGCAGGGAATCCAGCCAGCCATGGCCAAGCGCGCTTTCGGCCGTCTGGCCGGTGTAAATCTGCCACTGCGAATTGAAACGCTCCAGCGGCCCATCGGCCGAAGCCACCCAGGCAATGGCAGGAATGCTGTTTGAAAACGCCAGCAGGGCCTGTTGCGCCCGCTGCAGCTCGGTCACTTCGTGGCCCTGCACAAACACGCCGTTGACGGCGCCGGTGGCATCCCGCAAGGGCTGGTACACAAAATCCAGCCAGGCTTCGGTGGGCGGCGCATCACGCTCGCGATTGAGCATCAGGCGCACGGACCGGCCCACATAGGGTTCGCCGGTGGTGAACACCTGGTCCAGCAGTTTGACAAAGCCCTGCTCGACCACCTCGGGCAAGGCTTCGGCCAGGGTCTTGCCGATGACGTCGCGAAAGCCGGTCAGCTGCTCATAGGCATGGTTGGCAATCTCAAACACGTGATCGGGCCCGCGCATGATGGCGACAAACCCCGGTGCCTGGCTGAACAGCGACTGCAGCCGCTCCTGCTCGGCGCGCTGGTGGCGCTCAGCCAGCACCATGGCGGTGGTCTCGGTGCAGGCACAGAAAAATCCGGCCACGGTGCCGGTCTCGTCCCGCACCGGCGAATAGGAAAATGTGAACCAGGTGTCCTCGTCAAAACCCCGTCGGTGCATGCGCAGGTACAGGTTGTCGACAAACAGCGATTCGCCACCCATCGCGCGCCGGACCAGCGGCTCGATCTCCGTGCGGATGTCGTGCCAGACATCAAAAAAAGCCTGGCCCAGTGAATGTGGATGCTTGGCGCCAAGAATCTCGGCATAAGCATCGTTGTAAAGCATGTGCAGCGCGGGCCCCCAGGCCACGAACATGGGAAAGGCCGACCCGTGCATCAGGCTGACCACCGACTGCAAGGGTTGCGGCCACTGCCGGGGTTCGCCCAGCGGCGAGCCGGACCAGTCCTTTTCGCGCGTCAGGCGCACCGTTGGCGTGTTGCCGGAGAAAAACGGCAGGTCGGAGGCGTCGCTCATGCGCACCAGTTTACCTGCCGCCCCGCGCTGCAAGCAGCGCGGAAAGCCTCAGAGCTTGAAGGGCACCACCACCTGGCGCTGCTCGCCCAGGCCTTCGATGCCCAGCGTCATGACATCGCCTTTTTTCAGGTACAGCGGCGGCTTCATGCCCAGGCCGACGCCGGGTGGCGTGCCGGTGGTGATCACGTCGCCGGGCATGAGGGTCATGAACTGGCTGCAGTAGCTGACGATCTTGGCGATGCTGAAAATCATGGTTTTGGTGTTGCCGGTCTGCATGCGCTTGCCATTGAGGTCCAGCCACATGGAGAGCTTTTGCGGATTCGGCACCTCGTCGCGCGTCACCAGCCAGGGGCCCAGCGGGCCGAAGGTGTCGCAGCCCTTGCCCTTGTCCCAGGTGCCGCCGCGTTCGATCTGGAATTCGCGTTCGCTGACATCGTTGATGGTGCAATAGCCGGCGACAAAATTCAGCGCATCCTTTTGCGACACATAACGCCCACGCGCGCCGATCACCACGCCCAGCTCCACCTCCCAGTCGCTCTTGACCGAGCCCTTGGGCAGCATCACCGGGTCGTTGGGACCCTGGATACAGCTGGTGGCCTTCATGAAGACCACCGGCTCGGGCGGGATCGGCATGCCGGACTCGGCCGCGTGGTCAGCGTAATTCAGGCCAATGGCAATGAACTTGCCGACACCGGCCACCGGGCTGCCCATGCGTGGCGAACCCTTGACCAGTGGCAGGTTCGCTGTCTTGAGCCGGCGCAGCTTGGCGAGCGCGGCGTCACCGAGTTGCTCGGGGCCGATATCCTTGACGACGGCGCTGAGGTCGCGCAGCTTGCCATCGGCATCAATGAGGCCAGGCTTTTCCTTGCCGGGGTTGCCGTAACGAACGAGTTTCATATCTTTTCCTTCTGGTTAAACAAATCAATAAGTTGAGCGGCCGCCCGACAGATCAAACACGGCGCCGGTTGAAAACGAACATTCTTCGGTGCACAGCCAGCCCACCATGGCAGCAACTTCTTCCGGTGTGCCGAAGCGGCCCATGGGAATTTTCGACAGCATGAAAGCGATGTGCTCCGGACTCATCTGGTCGAAGATCGCCGTCTTGACGGCGGCCGGCGCCACGCAGTTGACACGCACGCCGGTGTCGGCGAGTTCCTTGCCCAGCGATTTGGTCAGCGCAATCACCGCGGCCTTGCTGGCGCTGTAGGCGCTGGCGTTCGGGTTGCCATCCTTGCCGGCCACCGAAGCGATGTTGACGATGCGGCCGTAGTTGCGCTCCCGCATCAGCGGAACAATCTCGCGGCAGCAGTAAAAAAGGCCATTGAGGTTGACCTGCAACACCTGCTGCCAGGCCTCGGGCGGGTAGTCCCAGACCTTCACATTCGGGCCGGTGACACCGGCGCTGTTGATGAGCGCGTCGATCACCGGCGTCTGCGCTGCGGTCTGCTGCACCGCCCGCACCACACTGGCATGCTCGGCCACATCCACAGCGACGGTACAGGCACCCGCGCCGAGTTCGGCAGCAGCGCGTGCCAGCGCCTGGCTGTCCCGGTCCCACAAGGTGACACGGGCGCCGGAAGCCAGCAGGCGCTGCGCAATCGCAAACCCCAGCCCGGCCGCACCGCCGGTAATCACTGCGTGGCGCCCGGCCAGATCGAGCTGGTTCATGGCCGGCGCCTCATATGGTCATGCCGCCGTCGATGCTCCAGGACTGACCGGTCACGAAAGCCGACTCCTCGCTGGCCAGGAAGGTGACGATGGGTGCAATTTCATGGGCCTGGGCCAAACGCCCCATGGGCTGGCGCGCCACAAAGTTCTTGCGTGCCTCGACCGGGTCCTCAAACACGTTGATGCGGTCCTGCAGCGAGGGCGTATCCACCGTGCCGGGGCAGATCGAGTTGCAGCGTATGCCCTGCATCACAAAATCGGCCGCCACGCTTTTGGTCAGGCCGATCACCGCCGCCTTGGACGCGCCGTAAATGAAGCGGTTGGGCAGCCCCTTGATGCTCACCACGCTGGCCATGTTGATGATGCTGCCGCTGCCCTTGCCGCCGTTGTTGGCCAGCATCTTCGGCAGGGCCGCCTGGATGGTCCAGTACTGTGAACGCACATTGAGGTTGAAGGCGAACTCCCAGTCCTCGTCGGTGGCCTGCAGCACGGAGCCGGCATGTACAAAGCCGGCGCAGTTGAAGAGGACGTCCAGGGCCGGCATGTCCGCAATCACCCTGGCGATGGCCGCCTTGTCGAGCACATTGAGCGCAAGCGCGCGAATGTTGGGCACGCCGTCATATGCGGCCAGCAGCTTCTCGTTGACATCGGTGGCCCAGACATGGGCGCCTTCTGCGGCCATCGCCAGCGCGCTGGCTTTGCCGATGCCTTGCCCGGCGGCGGTGACCAGCGCGGTTTTTCCTTGGAGTCTCATGCGTGTTTCCTTGTGATGGGGATGCGGCCCGGCAAAGCTGCACAGGGTTTTGCCGGATGTTGCCGCCGTGAATTCCATGGGATTATCAATTGGCCTTACCACTTGTCCAATTCTGGCTAACCCTTAATCCCGCTTACTCCCCTTCTCTTCTCTTTCCTTGCTGCCGTGCCGCTCCAGACCGTCGAACCCCAACGCCTGTACCGCCAGATCGCCGGGCAACTGCGCGAGCTGATCGAGTCCGGCGAATTTGCGGTGGGCACACGCCTGCCGGCCGAGCGCGACCTCGCCAAGCAGCTCGGCGTGAGCCGGCCCTCGGTGCGTGAAGCGCTGATCGCCATGGAAGTGGAAGGCTGGGTCGAAGTGCGCACCGGTTCCGGCGTCTATGTGCTGGACCGCAGCAGCCACGCCGCCACCGCGGCCCGGCGGCCGCAGATCGCCGACGATGAATGGGGCCCGCTGGAGCTGATCCGTGCGCGCCGCGTGGTGGAAGGCGAAATCGCCTCCATGGCCGCCACCCAGGCCAAACGCAAACACATCGCGGCCATGGTCAAGGCGCTGGACATGATGAAGGCCGACGCGGGACGCGGCGTGTTGCCGCTGGAAGGCGACCGGGCTTTTCACACCGCCATTGTCGAATCCTCAGGCAACGTGGTGCTGATCGAAACCGTGCAGCGTTTCTGGGATTCGCGCCGCGGGCCGCTGTTCGAGCGCCTGGGCGGCTACTTTGAAACCGTGCAATCCTGGCTCGCGGCCATTGAAGAACATGAAGCCATCCTTCAGGCCGTGCGCGACCACGATGGGGCCGCCGCCCGCCTGGCCATGCATGCCCACATGGACAACTCGCACACCCGCTTCAGCGTGAGCTGGCGCCAGGCGCAAAAGCTCAAGGAACCGTTCGCCAGCCTCCGGGCTTCCAGAAACATTCAAACCCTTTGATCACCCGCGCTGGACGACTGGCACGTTCAGCGCTCCCTGCAGACCGCCAGCAACCACCCCAAGAGGAGACACCATGAAGACATTGACGACACTGGACAAAAAGCGAATTGCTCTCAAAACAATAGCTGCTTGCGCAATACTGGCGGGGGCTACAGCCCCATTTGGCATTGCAAATGCACAGACCAAGCTGAAATGGGCGCACGTTTATGAAACCTCCGAGCCGTTTCACAAATACTCGGTCTGGGCCGGCGAGGAGATCAAAAAACGCACCAACGGCAAATACGAAATCCAGGTGTTCCCGGCTTCCACGCTGGGCAAGGAGTCCGACATCAACCAGGGCCTGACCCTGGGCACGGTGGACATCATCCTGACCGGCGCGAGTTTTGCGGGCAACACCTACAAACCGCTGGCCGTCACCTACTTTCCGTTCATCTTCCGCGACGCCGAGCATCTGCTGAAATACGCCAAGAGCGACGTCTTCAAGGAACTGTCCAAGGGCTACGACGACAAGAGCGGCAACCACATCACCGCGCTCAACTACTACGGCGCGCGCCACGTGACCTCCACCGCGGCCAAGCCGGTGTCCAAACCCGAAGACATGAAAGGCCTGAAAATCCGCGTGCCGGACGCGCCGGCCTACCTGGCTTTCCCGAAAGCGCTGGGCGCCAATGCCACACCGATTGCGTTTGCCGAGGTTTACCTGGCCTTGCAGAACGGCACCGTGGATGCGCAGGAAAACCCGCTGCCCACCATCGAGGCCAAGAAGTTCTTCGAGGTGCAGAAAAACATCTCGCTGACCGGCCACATCATCGACTCGCTGCTGACCGTGACCTCGGGCCAGCTCTGGGCCAAGCTGACCCCGGATGAAAAGAAAATTTTCACCGAGGTGATGCAGGAAGCCGCTGAAAAAACCGGCCGCGAGATCATCGCATCCGAAGCGCGCCTGGCCGAGGAGTTCAAGAAAAAGGGCAACAACGTGATCACGGTGGACAAGGCCGCGTTCCGCGAAGCCGTGCTCAAGAACACCAAGCCGACCGACCACGGCTACCGCCAGCAGGATTACGACCGCATCATCTCCATCAAGTAATGGATGGCTGCTGGCCGGTGTGCTTCCTCGCGGTGCCACCGGCCAGCCTTTTTTCCGACAGTACCCCGGAGCCTTCATGAGCGAAAAAATCATCGGTGAAGACGGCGAATTCCACCTTGAGGACGAGGCCATCGACCTGTCGCACACCACGTTTGAGGCGTGGCTGGCGCTGGGCATTTTCTGGCTGCTGGGCCTGACGGTGTTCTACCAGTTCGTCACGCGTTACGTCCTCAATGACTCGGCCGCCTGGACCGAGGAAATCGCGCGTTACCAGTTGATCGCGGTGGTGTTTATCGGCGCGGCCATTGGCGTCGCACGCAACAACCACATCCAGGTCGATTTCTTTTACCGCCACATGCCGGCCCGGATGGGGCGGGTCATGGCCACGCTGGTGGATGTGCTGCGCATCTGCTTTTTTGCCACTGCCGTGGTCATGACCATCCAGATGATGGTCCGGATCGGCAACCAGACACGCATGACGATTGTCGACCTGCCCATGAACATCGTGTATGGCCTGTGCCTGTTCGGCTTTGCTGCCATGCTGTTTCGCTCGCTGCAGGTCGCCCTGATTCACCACCGCCGCGGCTACAGCGTGCTCGAGCGGCCCGATACCACCATGCAGGACCGCTGAGGCGCGCCCCACCATGCTCAAAATATTCTTCCTGATTTTCATGGGCGCCGGTGTTCCGGTCGCCATCGCCATGGCCGGTGCATCGCTGGTCTACATCTTCCTCACCGGCAACCTGCCGCCCTTTGTGGTGATCCACCGCATGGTGTCGGGGATCGACAGCTTTCCCCTGCTGGCCGTGCCTTTTTTCATCCTGGCCGGCAACCTGATGAACAACGCGGGCATCACGACGCGCATCTACAACTTCGCGCTGGCGCTGGTCGGCTGGCTCAAGGGCGGACTCGGCCACGTCAACGTGGTGGGGTCGGTGATTTTTGCCGGCATGAGCGGCACCGCCATCGCCGATGCAGCCGGCCTGGGCACCATCGAGATCAAGGCCATGAAGGAGCACGGCTATTCGTCGGAATTCGCGGTGGGTGTGACTGCGGCGTCGGCCACGCTGGGGCCCATCATCCCGCCCAGCCTGCCCTTCGTGATCTACGGGATGATGGCCAACGTCTCCATCGGTGCGCTGTTCCTGGCTGGCCTGTTGCCGGGCTTGCTGCTGGCGGTGCTGATGATGCTCACCGTCGCTTACTTTGCCCACAAGAACAAATGGGGCGGCGACATCAAGTTTTCCTCCAGCCGTCTGGGCAAGGCCCTGCTGGAGCTGGCCGTGGTGGCCGGCTGGCCGCTGCTGATGTGGGGCCTGGTCCATGCCGGTTCACCGGCCCAGCCCACCGTGTTCCTCGGCCTGATCGGGCTGTTTGTGCTGGACAAAATTTTCCGCTTCGAAGCGGTCCTGCCCATCATGACGCCGGTGCTGCTGATCGGCGGCATGACCACCGGCCTGTTCACGCCAACCGAAGGCGCCATCGCGGCCTGTGTCTGGGCCATGGTGCTGGGTTTCGCCTGGTACCGCACGCTCAAGTTCAAGATGTTCGTCAAGGTCTGCCTGGAAACGGTGGAAACCACCTCCACCGTGTTGTTCATCGTGGCGGCCGCGTCCATCTTCGGCTGGATGCTGACCGCCACCGGCGTGACCACCGCCATTGCCTCCTGGGTGCTGGGCTTCACGCAGCAGGCCTGGGTGTTCCTGCTGCTGGCCAACCTGCTGATGCTGTTTGTCGGCTGCTTCCTGGAGCCCACGGCGGCCATCACCATCCTCGTGCCGATCCTGGTGCCGATCTGCCAGCAACTGGGCATCGACCTCGTGCACTTTGGCCTGGTGATGGTGCTCAACCTGATGATCGGCCTGCTGCATCCGCCCATGGGCATGGTGCTGTTTGTGCTGGCGCGGGTCGCCAACCTCTCGGTGGAACGCACCACCATGGCCATCCTGCCCTGGCTGGTGCCGCTGCTGCTGAGCCTGGCGGTCATCACCTACATCCCGTCGCTGGTGTTGTGGCTGCCTAAAATGTTTTATTGAAATGAAGAAGGGCTCCCCCCCCGCCGCGGCGTCGGCGCCGCCCCCGCCGGG
>CBFGNA010000061.1:0-9593 GCA_965650045.1 uncultured Polaromonas sp. | reverse complement strand
GCACAAGGCGCCGGGCGGCCGGCTGGTGCTGGCCATCGAAGACGACCCGGCGTTTGCCAGCATTCTTTATGACCTGGCGCACGAGTTGCAATACGGCTGCCTGATTGCCCATGGTGCCGAGGACGGCTTCTCGCTGGCGATGCAGTTTGTTCCCGACGCCATCCTGCTCGACATGAACCTGCCCGACCGCTCCGGCTTGTCGGTGCTGCAGCGGCTCAAGGAAAACTCCAAGACGCGTCACATCCCCGTGCATGTGGTTTCCGCCCTGGAGCGCACCGAAGCCGCGCTGCAACTGGGTGCGGTGGGTTACGCCGTCAAGCCGACCACGCGCGAACAGCTCAAGGACGTTTTCAGGAAGCTGGAAGACAAGCTCACGCAAAAGGTCAAACGTGTGCTGCTGGTGGAAGACGACGCGCTGCAGCGCGACAGCGTGACGCGGCTGATCGGCGACGACGATGTGGAAATCACCGCCGTCGAGACCGGCGCCGAGGCGCTGGCGCTGCTGGGCACCACGATTTTCGACTGCATGATCATTGACCTGAAGCTGCCCGACATCCAGGGCAACGAGTTGCTCAGGCGCATGTCCACCGAAGACATCTGCTCCTTCCCGCCGGTCATTGTGTATACCGGCCGCAACCTCACCCGCGAGGAAGAAACCGACCTGCTGCGGTATTCGCGCTCCATCATCATCAAGGGCGCGCGTTCGCCCGAACGCCTGCTCGATGAGGTCACGCTGTTCCTGCACAAGGTCGAATCCGAACTCTCGGCCGAGCGCCAGACCATGCTGCAGACCTCGCGCAGCCGTGACCGCGTGTTCGAGGGCCGCAAGATCCTGGTGGTGGACGACGATGTGCGCAACATCTTTGCGCTGACCAGCGCGCTGGAGCAAAAAGGCGTGCAGGTGGAAGTGGGCCGCAACGGCTTCGAGGCGATCAGCAAACTCGACGAGATCAGCGACATCGACCTGGTGCTGATGGACGTGATGATGCCTGGCATGGACGGGCTGGAAGCCACGCGCCGGATACGCCGCGACCCGCGCTTCCAGAAGCTGCCCATCATTGCCGTGACCGCCAAGGCCATGAAGGACGACCAGGACCAGTGCCTGGCCGCGGGCACCAACGACTACCTGGCCAAGCCGCTGGACCTGGACCGCCTGATGTCGCTGCTGCGCGTCTGGATGCCCGCCATGGAACGTGTCTGATGCCCAGGCGCACAGCAGGCGCGGCGGCCCCCGCCCCGAGCAACATCGACATCGAGCTGCCCTTGCTGATGGAGGCGATCTACCTCAAGTACAGCTACGACTTCCGTGACTATTCCGGCGCCTCGCAAAAGCGCCGGGTCCTGCATGCACTGTCGCAACTCGATTGCGCCAGCATTTCGGACCTGCAGGCCCGGGTGCTGCATGACCCGACCATGTTCCACCAGTTGCTGCAGTACCTGACGATCCCGGTCAGCGAGATGTTTCGCGACCCCAGCTTTTTCCTGGCGCTGCGCCAGCAGGTGGTTCCGGTGCTGCGCACCTACCCGTCGCTCAAGGTCTGGATCGCCGGATGCAGCACCGGCGAAGAGGTGTATTCGCTGGCCATCCTGCTCAAGGAAGAAGGACTGCTGGACCGCACGCTGATCTACGCCACCGACATCAACCCGGCCTCGCTGGACAAGGCGCGCCAGGGCATTTTTTCGATGGGCAGCATTCAGGGCCATACCGCCAACTACCAGAAGGCCGGCGGCCTGCGCGCGTTTTCGGACTACTACACCGCCGCCTACAACGCCGCGATTTTCGACAAGTCGCTGCGCGAAAACATCACCTTTGCCGACCACAGCCTGGCCACCGACAGCGTGTTTTCGGAAACCCAGCTGGTGCTGTGCCGCAACGTGCTGATCTACTTCAACAAGAAGCTGCAGGACCGTGCACTCGGGCTGTTTCATGGCTCGCTGGGCCGGCGCGGCTTCATGGGGCTGGGGAGCAAGGAAAGCATCGACTTCTCGGCCTATGCCACCCGTTTTGATCCGGTCGTCAAGGCCGAGCGGATTTTCCGCAAGGCATGACCCACGCCGTCATGGACACCCTGAGCACCACACAGCAGCACCCGGTCCGTGCCGTCGTGATAGGCGCGTCCGCCGGCGGGGTGGAGGCTTTGCTGAACCTGCTGACCGGCCTGCCCGCTGGTTTCCGTTTGCCCATCATCGCCGTGCTGCACCTGCCGCCCGACCGCGACAGCCGCCTGGCGGAAATTTTCCAGCACCGGCTGCCGATCACCGTGCGTGAGGCGGCCGACAAGGAATCGATTGCGCCGGCCACGCTGTATTTCGCCAGCTCGGGCTACCACTTGCTGGTGGAAACCGACCACTCCTTTTCGCTGAGCTGCGAGGCGCCGGTCCATTATTCGCGGCCGTCCATCGACGTGTTGATGGAGTCCGCCGCCGATGCTTATGGCGCCGCGCTGGCCGGCGTTTTGCTCACCGGGGCCAACTACGACGGCGCTGCCGGCCTGGCTAAAATCAGGCATCAAGGCGGGATCACGGTGGTGCAGGACCCGTCCGAAGCACAGGTAGCCACCATGCCCGAGGCGGCCATCCGCAAGCTGCAACCCAGCTTTGTTCTGCCCCTGTCCGGCATTCGCCAACTGCTTCTTGAACTGGACCAACATTCATGCTGACCCCCCACAGCGCCAAACTCCTGATCGTGGACGATCTGCCCGAGAACCTGCTGGCTCTCGATGCGCTGATCCGCCAGGATGACCGCGTCATCTTTCAGGCGTCGCGCGGTGAGGATGCGCTGAACCTGTTGCTGGAGCATGACTTTGCGCTGGCCATTCTGGACGTGCAGATGCCTGGCATGAACGGGTTCGAGCTGGCCGAGATGATGCGCAGCACCGAAAAGACGCGTCACATTCCCATCGTGTTCGTGACCGCCGCCGGCAAGGAATCGAACTACGCCTTCAAGGGCTACGAAACCGGCGCGGTGGACTTCCTGTACAAGCCGCTGGACATCGAGGCCGTCAAGAGCAAGGTCAACGTGTTTGTCGAGCTCTACCAGCAGCGCCAGGAAACGCGGCGCCAGCTGCAGGAACTGGAAAAAAGCCGGCAGGAACAGGAACTGCTTGTGCAGGAACTGCAAGCCACCCAGGGCGAGCTGCAAAATGCGGTGCGCATGCGTGACGACTTCATGTCCATGGTCGCGCACGAGCTGCGCACGCCGCTCAACACGCTGTTTCTGGAAGCGCAGCTGCGCAAGATGCAGCTGGACCGCGGCAACACTGCCATCTTCGACGCCGCCTACCTGCAGAAAATGGTGGCGCGCGACAAGCTGCAGGTCCAGAACATGGTCCGGCTGATCGACGACATGCTCGACGTGACCCGGCTGCGCAACAACCGCCTGTCGATACGCCCCAGCGAAGTCAACCTGCCGGCGCTGCTCGAACGGGTGGTCGGCAATCTGGCCAATCAGGCGGCATCGAGCGGCAGCACCATCACGCTGCATGCCGACCAGCCGGTCACCGGCCAGTGGGACGAATTCCGCATCGAGCAGGTGGTCATCAACCTGCTGACCAATGCGCTGCGTTACGGCGAGGGCAAGCCGGTTGACGTGCGCATGACGCCGCTGCCCGAGGGCGTGCGCATCGATGTGCGCGACCAGGGCCGGGGCATTCCGGCCGCCGACCAGAAACGCATCTTCGGCCAGTTCGAACGCGCCGTCTCTCGCGAAGGTGACAAGACCGGCGGCCTGGGCCTGGGCCTGTACATCACACACCAGCTGGTGCTGGCGCACGGCGGCAGCATCGAGGTGGAAAGCGAGCCCGGTCAGGGGACGGTTTTCACCGTGAGGCTGCCGCTGCAGCCGCCTGTTGAGCCGGCGGCGGACTGACAGGCCCGGGGTACCGCCGCAGCGCAACTACACACTCTGGCATCACGCTGCGTCTGTGGCTTGCCCCTGACAGCAGGTCTGACTCCCCACTCCCTCCCCTAGCCCCTCCCTCGCCCCGCTGGGCGATGGAGGGGGACTTCATTTGGCCGCGTGCGCTGCGCTCGCGTGCAAACATGACCGTGCGTTGGGATTCCCGCATCAGAAGCGCTGCGCGCTTCTGATGCTCCGGACTTTTGTCCCCGCATTGATTTATCCCTCACCCTTCTGTATGCGCCGAGGAGCGGAGGTCCAGACGGATCAGGACGGGCGATTGTCTGAGCGCAGCGAGTTCGAGCCCGGCCCCGGCTGGACCGAGCACCGCAGGTTGCCCCTCGTAGCGTCAGCGAAGAGGGGACGCAGACAGTAGGGTCGCCTTTCTTTTGCTTACTTTTCTTTGGCGAGACAAAGAAAAGTGAGTTGCCGCCGGGCAACCCCCGGCCTACAGACATCAGCGAACCAAAGAAGTCAGAAGAAGAAACGCGGCTTCGACAAGCTCAGCCCGGACGGTGGTGTCACTGGAGATGGATCCCGGACCAAGACCGGGAATGACTGCCGAACCTTATCCCCCAAACATCGCCAGTTTGAGCGGCCAGGCCCGCCCCAGCCAGTAGGCGTGCGTCGTGTGGTCGGCCAGGTCGTCGCCGCTGACGCCGTGGACGAACACGTCCAGGCCGCAGCGGTGGGCGTCCAGCCAGGGAATCACCACGTCGAACTGCGCGCGGCCGAAGGCCAGCTGGCAACTCCAGCGCGGATGCGGGCCGACCTCTTTTTCATGCACACGGCCGACTTGCACGCCCGGCTGTTCGCCGGCGGCCAGCACCAGCGCGCGCGCCTGCGCCACGGTGGCGGCATCGAAATAGACATGCGCGTGGTAGCGCTCGTGCTGGTTGACCGGATAGCGGGCATTCATCCTGCCATTGTCACGCCAGCGCGGCAAAATGCAGCGATGACCTCCTTTTTCCGCCCCTTCCGGTTCAACGTTCAATCGGCGGGCCGCGCAGGCCATTACTCACTTTTTGATAGCTGCTTGCGCTTGCTGGACAAGGGCTGGAGGCCGATTTGGCTTGTAGTTCTGACGACAGCGGCCATGTTGTCACAGCCTGCCGCCGCCTTCGACCTGCAGGGCCACCGCGGCGCGCGCGGGCTCGCGCCCGAAAACACCCTGCCGGCTTTTGAGCGTGCCCTGCAGATTGGCGTGACGACGCTGGAGCTGGACGTGGGCCTGAGCGCCGATGGCGTGGTGGTGGTTTCGCACGACCCTTACCTGAACCCGCTGATCACGCGTGATGCCTCCGGGCAATGGCTGCCCGGCAGCCAGGGGCCGCTGATCCGCTCGCTGAGCCTGGCGCAGCTGCAGGCTTATGACGTGGGACGCATCCAGCCCGGCACGCCTTACGCCACCACCTTCGGCAGCCAGCAGCCGGTGGATGGCACGCGCATCCCGACGCTGGCCGCGCTGTTTGAACGTATCAAGCTGCTGGGCGCCAGCCAGGTGCGCTTCAACATCGAAACCAAGCTCAACCCCGGGCAGCCGGGCGACACCGTCAGCCCCGAGGCGCTGACCGGGGCGCTGCTGAACGTCGTGCGCGAGGCCGGCATGCTTGCGCGGGTCAGCATCCAGAGTTTTGACTGGCGCGCATTGCAGATCGTGCAGCGGCTGGAGCCGTCCATTCCCACGGTGTACCTGAGCATTCAAAGTGCCAACAGCAACAACATCGACAGCGGCGCGTGGACGGCAGGCTTCAAGATCGCCGAACATGCCAGCGTGCCGGCCCTGGTCAAGGCGGCCGGCGGCGCGGTCTGGTCGCCCAACGGCGGCGCGGTGACGCAGGCGCTGGTGCAGCAGGCCCAGGCGCTGGGCCTGAAGGTCATCCCCTGGACCATCAACCAGCCCGCCGACATGGAGCGCCTGATCGGCTGGGGCGTGGACGGGCTGATCACCGACTACCCGGACCGCCTGCGCGAGGTCCTGCGGATGCGGCAAATAACCCCGCCCGCGCCACTGAAGCCCTGAGCGGCGGGCTGAGCATGAGAAAATAGCTGATTGACCCCAGACTACACAGGATTTCCCATGGAAGCAGAACGCATCAACACCATCGCCAACCAGCTCGCCGACCTGAGCAACCGGGTCAACGAGCTTCGGGGGTATCTTTGACTACCCTGCCAAGGAACGTAAGTTAAACGAAGTCAACGCCGCGCTGGAAGACCCCAAGGTCTGGGACAACCCCAAACGCGCGCAGGAACTCGGCAAGGAAAAAAAATCGCTGGAGGACGTGGTCCACGTCATCGACCGCCTGAGCACCGAGCTGGCTGACAACACCGAACTGTTCGAGATGTCCAAAGCCGAGGACGACGACGCCGGCATGGTCACCATCGAAGGGGAGGCGGTCAAGGTCGCCGCTGAAGTCGAGAAGATGGAATTCCGCCGGATGTTCAACAACCCGGCCGATCCGCTGCCCTGCTTCCTGGACATCCAGGCCGGCGCCGGCGGCACCGAAGCCTGCGACTGGGCCAGCATGCTGCTGCGCCAGTACCTCAAGTACGCCGAGCGCAAGGGTTTCAAGACCATCATCGAGGACGAAACCCCGGGCGACACCGCCGGCATCAAGGGCGCGACGATCAAGATCGAGGGCGAATACGCCTTTGGCCTGTTGCGCACCGAAACCGGCGTGCACCGCCTGGTGCGCAAGTCGCCGTTCGATTCCTCGGGCGGCCGCCACACCTCGTTTGCCTCGGTGTTTGTTTATCCGGAAATCGACGATTCCATCGAGATCGAGATCAACCCGTCCGACGTGCGCACCGACACCTTCCGCGCCAGCGGCGCCGGCGGCCAGCACATCAACAAGACCGACTCGGCGGTGCGCCTGACGCACATTCCGACCGGCATCGTGGTGCAGTGCCAGGACGGTCGCAGCCAGCACAGCAACCGCGACGTGGCGTGGAAGCGCCTGCGCTCGCGGCTGTACGACTTCGAATTGCGCAAACAGCAGGAAGCCCAGCAAAAGCTGGAAGACACCAAGACCGATGTGGGCTGGGGCCACCAGATCCGCAGCTACGTGCTGGACAACAGCCGCATCAAGGATTTGCGCACCAACGTAGAGGTGTCGGCCACGCAAAAGGTGCTGGACGGTGACCTGGATGTGTTCATCGAAGCATCGCTCAAGCAAGGCGTATGACTTCAATTGCTGTCATTGTGGGCGCGGCCCGCAATCCATGCACCGCACGCCCCGGCCTGCGGTGCCTAGCCGACTTAACCTTAGGAATCCGCCATGCTGCGTGAAGGCCAATCCGCGGTGATCAACCGCGCCGACTACATCGCACCCGCCTACTGGATCGACACCGTCGATCTGTGTTTTGACCTCGACCCGGCCAAGACACGTGTGCTCAACAAGATGAGCCTCAGGCGCAATCCCGATGTGCCGGCGCAGCCGCTCAAACTCGACGGCGAGGAACTCAACCTTGCGCGTGTATTGGTCAACGGCCAGGGCACCTCCTTCCGCATGGAAGGCGACAAGCTGGTGCTGGACAAGCTGCCCGATGCTTTCGAGCTGGAAATTTTCACCACCTGCGCGCCGGCCAAAAACACCAAGCTGATGGGCCTGTACGTCAGCAACGACTCCTTTTTCACCCAGTGCGAGGCCGAGGGCTTTCGCCGCATCACCTACTTCCTGGACCGCCCCGATGTGATGGCCAGCTACAGCGTGACCCTGCGCGCCGACAAGACACGTTACCCGGTGCTGCTGTCCAACGGCAACCTGGTCGAGCAGGGTGAGCTGACCGATGGCCGCCACTTTGCCAAGTGGGTGGACCCGCACAAGAAACCCGCCTACCTGTTTGCGCTGGTGGCCGGCCAGCTCGTCAGCCGCGAGCAGCGCATCACATCGCGCGCCGGCAAGGAACACCTGCTACAGGTTTATGTGCGCCCCGGCGACCTGGACAAGACCGAACATGCGATGAATTCGCTGATGCATTCGGTCGCCTGGGACGAAGCCCGCTTCGGCCTGAGCCTGGACCTGGAACGTTTCATGATCGTCGCCACCAGCGACTTCAACATGGGCGCCATGGAAAACAAGGGCCTGAACATCTTCAACACCAAGTACGTGCTGGCGAATCAAGCCACCGCGACCGACACCGACTATTCGAACATCGAAAGCGTGGTCGGCCACGAGTATTTCCACAACTGGACAGGCAACCGCATCACCTGCCGCGACTGGTTCCAGCTGAGCCTGAAGGAAGGCCTCACGGTCTTCCGTGACCAGGAGTTCAGCCAGGACCTCTGCGGTGAAGCCTCGGCCCGCGCCGTCAAACGCATCGAGGACGTCCGGGTGCTGCGCACTGCGCAGTTCCCCGAAGACGCCGGCCCGATGG
Source organism: uncultured Polaromonas sp. (assembly GCA_965650045.1). Classification (GTDB taxonomy): domain Bacteria; phylum Pseudomonadota; class Gammaproteobacteria; order Burkholderiales; family Burkholderiaceae_C; genus Polaromonas. The sequence continues at coordinate 1,318 of CBFGNA010000061.1, read as the reverse complement.
CGCACCCGGTGCGGCCCGACAGCTACATCGAGATCAGCAATTTCTACACCGTCACCATCTACGAAAAGGGCGCTGAGGTCGTGCGCATGATGCAGACCCTGGTGGGCCGCGATGGTTTTGCCCAAGGCATGAAGCTCTACTTCGAGCGGCATGACGGCCAGGCCGTGACCTGCGACGACTTTGCGCAAGCGATTGCCGATGCCAACCCGGCCTCCGACCTGGCGCGCCTGTTGCCGCAGTTCAAGCGCTGGTACAGCCAGGCGGGCACGCCGCGTGTGCATGGCTCGGGTGTGTACGACGCCGCCGCGCGCAGCTACACCCTCACCCTGTCGCAAAGCTGCGCGCCGACCGCCGGCCAGCCGGCCAAGGAGCCGTTTGTGATCCCGGTCGGCCTGGGCCTGCTGCGCGCCGACGGCGCCGACCTGCCGCTGCAGCTCGACAGCGAAGCCGCGCCGGTGGCCGCGCCACGCACCTTTGTGCTGACGGACACCAGCCAGACGCTGACCTTCACGAACATCGACGCCGAACCGGTGCCCTCCATCCTGCGCGGGTTCAGCGCGCCGGTGGTGCTGGAGTTCGACTACAGCGATGCGCAACTGCTGCACCTGCTGGCGAATGACATCGACCCCTTCAACCGCTGGGAAGCCGGGCAACGCCTGGCGGTTCGCAGCGCTATCAAATCAATAGCTGCCAGCGCTTATCCGGCGGGGGCTACACCCCTGAATGATGCCTATGTGGAGGCCATGCGCAGCGTGCTGCGCGATCCCGCGCTCGACGCGGCCTTCAAGGAACTGGTGCTGACGCTGCCGGGCGAGACCTACATCGCCGAGCAGCTCGACGTGGTGGACCCGCAGCGCATCCACGCCGTGCGCGAAGCCATGCGCCTGCAACTGGCCACCGCACTGGCGGACGACTGGGCCGTGGTGTACGAAGCCAACCAGGACAACGGAGCCTACACACCGGACCCGCTGTCCTCCGGCCGCCGCGCACTGGCCGGCATGGCGCTGACGCACCTGTGCCTTGCCGCCACCGCACGCCCTTCGACAGGCTCAGGACATTCGGAAGAATGGCCCGGCAAGACCTACCAGCGTTTCAAGGACGCCGGCAACATGACCGACCGCTTCAACGCGCTGTCGGCCCTGGTGTCCAGCGGCCACGCACTCGCCGCCGAAGCTCTCCCCCGCTTCCACGCGATGTTCAAGGACGAGGCGCTGGTGATCGACAAGTGGTTCAGCCTGCAGGCCAGCGCGCCGGATCGCGGCGGCCCTTTTCGCTGATGAGCCGCTGCGTGATGCGTGCACGTTCCTCGTAAAACTCG
>CBFGNA010000060.1:0-9670 GCA_965650045.1 uncultured Polaromonas sp. | reverse complement strand
TGCGGCTGGACCGCATCTATGTGCGCAATGCCATCGGCCACGCGCCGGTGGTGCTGCCGCCCAAGCCCTGGTCGCATCTGTCGGACCATGCGCCGCTGGCGGCCGAAATCGAACTCTGACCACAAGCTGCAGGAGCTTTGACCATGCGTGGACGTTGGGTGCCTGGCAATAAATTCACCCTGCTGGAAAACGGCGAAGGTTTTTTTCCGCGGGTGTTTGAATGTATTGCCCATGCGCAGCGCGAGGTGCTGCTGGAAACCTTCATTCTTTTCGAGGACAAGGTCGGCAAGGCCCTGCATGCGGCGCTGCTGGCGGCGGCACAGCGCGGGGTGCAGGTGGACATCACCATCGATGGCTACGGCTCGCCAGACCTGTCCCCCGAATTCATCTCGTCCCTCACGTCGGCGGGTGTGCGGGTGCATGTGTTTGATCCCAGCCCGCGGCGCTTTGGCCTTCGCACCAATCTGTTTCGCCGCATGCACCGCAAGATCGTCGTCATTGACGGCAAGCGCGCCTTCATCGGCGGGATCAATTATTCGGCCGACCACCTGGCCGATTTCGGTCCCGAGGGCAAGCAGGACTATTCGGTGGAGATAGAGGGGCCGCTGGTTGCCGAGATCGAACAGTTCGTGCGCACGCAGCTGCAGCTCGGCCAGCAGCAGGCGGGCCATCCGCTCAAGCGCCTGCTCAAGCGCAAACCCGCGGCGCTGGCCACGGGCACGCTGCCGGCGGCCGGCCAGGCCGAGGCCATGCTGGTCACGCGGGACAACCGCGAGCACCGCACCGACATCGAGCGCCACTACCGGATTGCGATCCGCGGCGCACGCCAGCGCATCATCATTGCCAACGCCTATTTCTTTCCCGGCTACCGGCTGTTGCGCCAGCTCCGCAAGGCCGCCAAACGCGGCGTGGACGTGCGGCTGATCCTGCAGGGCGAACCCGACATGCCCATCGTCAAGATCGCGGCAAGCCTGCTCTATCACCACCTGCTGGGCGCCGGCGTGAAGATTTATGAATACAGCGACCGCCCCCTGCACGGCAAGGTCGCGCTGACGGACAACGAGTGGGCCACCGTCGGCTCCAGCAACCTGGACCCGCTGAGCCTGTCACTGAACCTCGAAGCCAACGTGATCATCAAGGACCGCGCGTTCAACCAGAGCCTGGCGGACAACCTCGAAAAACTCATGCAGGCCAGTTGCCGGCAGGTGCAGGCGGCTGACCTGCCGGAGTCGCCGACCTGGGTCAAGCTGCGCAGCTTTTTTGTGTTTCACCTGTTGCGCCATTACCCGGCCTGGTTTGGCTGGCTGCCGGCCCACCTGCCGCGTCTGACCCCGGCCGAAAAGCTGCTGGCGGAGGCCGGCGTGGACCACATCAGCGAAGGCCAGGCGTCGTGACCGCAACGGCCGCCACCTCGCGCGGCCGGCCGCCCCCAACCGGCCTCACCGGCAAGCCCTGGTGGCCCTGGCTCAAGCGTGCGGCCACCCTGCTTTTTTTCAGCCTGGTGGCCTGGCTGCTGGTGCGCCAGGGCCGTGCCATCGACTGGCCGGAGGTGTTTGCCGCGCTGCGCGCCTACCCCCCGGGCTTGCTGCTGGGCGCGGGGCTGCTGGCCGCCGCCAGCCTGGCGCTGTACAGCTGCTTTGACCTGCTCGGCCGGCATTACACCGGCCACTCGCTGACAACACCCACGGTCATGCTGGTCACCTTCGTCAGCTATGTGTTCAACCTCAACCTGGGCTCGCTGGTGGGTGGCGTTGCCTTCAGGTACCGCCTGTATTCACGGCTCACGCTGCGCACGGCCACCATCACCCGGGTATTGACGCTCAGCATGTTGACCAACTGGACCGGCTACCTGCTGCTGGGCGGCGTGGTGTTTGCGTTTGCCACGCCAGAGCTGCCACCGGCATGGAAGATCGGCAGCGCTGGCCTGCAGGCGCTGGGCGGGGTCATGCTGGCCGGTGTGGCGGCCTATCTGTTGCTGTGCACCTTTTCAAGGCGACGCAGCTTTGCGGTCCGCGGCCACGCGGTGGAGCTTCCGGCCGGCCGGCTGGCGCTGCTGCAGGTGGTCCTGGGCGCAGCCAACTGGCTGGTCATGAGCAGCCTGGTGTTTTTGCTGCTGCAGCAACAGGTGGCCTTCCACACCGTTGCGGGGGTGCTGCTGCTGGCCGCCGTTGCAGGCGTGTTGGCCCATGTGCCGGCCGGGCTGGGGGTGCTGGAGGCAGTGTTCATGGCCCTGCTTGCCCACGCGCTGCCCGAGCCCCAGCTGCTGGCTGCGCTGCTGGCTTACCGGGTTATTTATTACCTGGTTCCCCTGGCGCTGGCCACGCTGGCGTTTGGCGTCATGGAAGCCCGGGCCAGATCGCTGGCGCTTGCCGCGCCCCGGCCGCCCGCGGGCTGATACACGCGTTCAGGCCCCTGTTTTCCAGCATTTCAGGGCTTCAGCCCTTTCTGGACGGTCGCTAGCAGCTATCAATTAAGTAGCATGCCGACCCTCAAACGCCAACGGGATAGCCAGCCCCGCCGCAAGCAAGAAACTGTAAATAAATACAGCATTTTTTGCCGATTTACTGTATATTGATACAGTGTCCATCCTCACCACCCAGCGCAAGCTCGCGATCCTGGCCGACGCGGCCAAATACGACGCATCGTGCGCGTCCAGCGGCACGTCCAGCCGCGATTCGCTGGGCGGCAAAGGCATCGGCTCGACCGAAGGATCCGGCATCTGCCACAGCTACGCGCCCGACGGCCGCTGCATCTCGCTGCTGAAAATCCTCTTCACCAACTTCTGCACCTACGACTGCGTCTACTGCGTCAACCGCGTCAGCAGCAACGTGCCGCGGGCGCGCTTTTCGGTGGACGAGGTGGTGCAGCTCACGCTCGGCTTTTACCGCCGCAATTGCATCGAGGGCCTGTTCCTCTCGTCGGGCATCATCCAGAGCCCCGACTACACCATGGAACGTGTGGTTGAGGTCGCCCGCGTGCTGCGCGAAGAACATGACTTCCGCGGCTACATCCACCTCAAGACCATTCCCGATGCTTCGCCCGAGCTGCTGGCGCGCGCCGGGCTGTACGCCGACAGGCTCAGCATCAACGTCGAGCTGCCTACCGTGCAGGGCCTGCAGACGCTGGCCCCTGAAAAAGACAGCGCGGCCATCAAGCGCTCCATGGCGCGCATCCGCGTCCACATCGACGAAGCCAGCGGCGCGGGGCGTGACGACGCGCGCACCTCCGTGATTTCGCTGCCGCGCTCGCTCAAGGCCAGCCGCGCCAGCGCACCGCGCTTTGCGCCGGCCGGCCAGAGCACGCAAATGATCGTCGGCGCCGACGCCACGCCCGACAGCACCATCCTGCAGGCCAGCGCCACGCTGTACGGCGCCTACCGCCTGCGGCGTGTTTATTACTCGGCATTCAGTCCCATCCCCGATGCCTCGCTGCGCCTGCCGCTGCGCCAGCCGCCGCTGATCCGCGAACACCGGCTCTACCAGGCCGACTGGCTGATGCGTTTTTACGGCTTCGCACACGACGAGATCGTGCCCCACGCCAACGGCCACACCGGCGGCATGTTGTCGCTGGACATGGACCCCAAGCTCGCCTGGGCGCTGGCGCACCGCGGCCAGTTCCCCGTGGACCTCAACCGCGCGCCGCGCGAGCTGCTGCTGCGCGTGCCGGGCCTGGGCGTCAAGGCGGTCACGCGCATCCTGCAGGCGCGCCGGGTGCGCCGGCTGCACGCCGACGATTTGCCGCGCCTGCACGTGCCGCTCAAAAAGGTGTTGCCCTTTGTGCTGCTGGCCGGCCACCAGCCCGGCGCCAGCCTCGATGCGGCGAGCCTGGCGGCCACCCTCTCGCCGCGCGCTGTGCAGTCCGATTTGTTTGACGATCCCGACGGCGCGGTGGCGCCCACACCCTCGGCACCTTTGCCTACAGCAGTGCCGCGGGCACCGGCTGCACCATCAGCAACAGGCGTGGAGACAAGCGTTGAAGCGCTCCGCAAAGAAAGGACTCTGGCATGGGCGTGATGAATGACCCGCTGACAAACGATCTTTTCCCGCAGGCCCTGTTGCCGGTGACCCTGCAGGGCCCGGCCGACCTCGAAGGCTTCCGGCGCGCGGCCCGGGCGCTGCTGGCGCAGCAGATGTTGCCCGAGCAGGTGAGCTGGCACAGCAGCGATGCGCCGGTGCAGGATCTTTTTTCTTCCGGCATTGCCGGCGCCGTGGAAGCGGCCACGGCCATTCACAACGCCGCTTTCCGTGACGCCCCGCCGGTCAGCGTGCCGCCGGAATTTGTCACGCTCTGCGAAACCGCCATCCTGCACAGCGACCCGAATCGTTTCGGCCTGCTTTACCGCATCCTCTGGCGGCTGGTGCATGAGCCTGGCCTGCGCCACGATCCGCTCGACGCCGACAGGGTGCAAGCGCAGCAGATGGCGCAGGCGGTGCGCCGCGACATGCACAAGATGAAGGCCTTTGTGCGCTTTCGCACGGTGCAGGACGAGACCTTTCGCAGCCATCCCGAAGGCGGTCCCCTGCATGTGGCGTGGTTCGAGCCCGAGCACCACATCGTCGAAGCGATTGCGCCGTTTTTTGCGCGCCGTTTCACGCAGATGCGCTGGGCGGTGCTGACGCCAGAGCGCAGCATCGCCTGGGACGGCGCGCAACTCACTTTTGGCCCCGGCGCCAGCAAGAGCGACGCACCGCCGCCAGACGCGGGCGAACAGCTCTGGCTGACCTATTACGAAGGCATCTTCAACCCGGCGCGCCTGAAGATGAAAATGATGCAAAAGGAAATGCCGCGCAAGTACTGGCACAACCTGCCCGAAGCCGCGCTGATCGCGCCGCTGGCCGCCGCCGCGCATGAACGCCATACGCACATGGTTGAACAGGCCCCCGCAGCCTTGGCCCGGCGCATGCCGTCCATCAAGGTGCTGCCGGTGAGCGCCACCGTGCAGGACGCGCATGACGGCAGCCGCGTGCGTTCGCTGTCCAGCCTGCGCGACCTGACCAACCATTGCCGTGAATGCCCCATCGGCGCCTGTGCCACCCAGTCGGTCTGCGGCGAAGGCCCCTTGCACGCCAGGGTGATGCTGGTGGGCGAGCAGCCCGGCGACCAGGAAGACCTGCAGGGCCGGCCTTTTGTCGGCCCGGCGGGCCAGTTGCTGGACCGCGCCCTGGACGAGCTGGGCATCACGCGCGGTGAGGTGTTTGTCTCCAACGCCGTCAAACACTTCAAGTACGAGCTGCGCGGCCAGCGCCGCATCCACAAAACGCCGACCCAGCGCGAGGCCGCCGCCTGCCAGCACTGGCTGGACGATGAAATCGCCATGGTGCAGCCCCGCCTGCTGGTGGCCCTGGGCGCCACCGCCGCGCGTTCGCTGTTGGGCCGCGCCATCCCCATCATGGCCAATCGCGGGCAACGCTTTAAGCGTGAAGACGGGCGCGAGGTGCTGGTGACGCTTCACCCCTCGGCGCTGCTGCGCCTGCCAGCCGCAGAGCGTGAAGCCGCCTACCGCGCCTGGCTGGCCGATCTGTCCGCGCTCAGCGAATCAGCGACCTGAGGGCCACGCCTCGCGACGCCCCATGAATACGCAGGGGTGAGGGGCGACCGCCCGGTCCCCGGCGCCTTACCCGCACCGTCCCCTCAGCGGCGCGGCGCTTCCGGCAGCATGGGCACCGGGTGGGTCGGCCCGGTACTGGTCGGCGCCGGTTGAGGCGCATCGCGTCCATCGCGTCCATCACGGCTGCCCGGCGGCTGGACCGGGCGGGTGTCCGAATCGCGCGGGTCACCGGGGCCCGGGTTGGGCACCACGATGTGGCGGTCATCCGGCGGCGGCACCGGATTGGGCGGCAATTGATCGCGGTAGGCCGGGTTGCGGTTGATGCCGGGGGCGGGCGCCGGGCCTTGCGCCGCCGCCACACCGCAGCCCAGCAGCAGCGCCAGCAGGAGTGTTGAGCTTTTCGTCATGGCGGCCTTCCTTGTACTCATTTGCCTGGGCGGCCGTCACGCCGGGTGTTGGCGTCTGTCTTCAGCGGCTTCTGGCTGTTGGGCTGCATGCCCGGACTCATCTCGGGCCGTGGCTCGGAGCGCATCTCCGGAATGAGTTCCTCCGGTTTCAGGCGCGGTTTCAGCTCGGGCCGCATGCGCGGCTTGAGGTCTTCCGGCAGCGGCGCGCTTGCCGCAGGGCGTGGCGGTTTCACGCCCATTTCGGGCGGGACCGTGGTGGCCTTGTCAGGCATGGTGCTGGGTTGCGACTGCACCATGCCCCCCTGAAGCAGCAGCGCGCCGAACACCAGCGCAGCGAGGGAAGATGGCTTGATCGTCATGGGGGCTCCTTGCGGGCAGTTTGCGGGCATTCGCGGCCCGTTACCACCACTGTAGGACGCCTCGCATGGCCGGACTTGAGGGCCCGCAAGCCGGATGTTTGTAGGACCGCTCTGGGAGACCGGGCCTGGCCTCGCATCCCTCCCGGCAGCGCTACACGCTGCGGGCGCCGCAACGCTATTGTTTTGGTAGCTGCAAGCGCCCGCCAGCCGGGGGCTAGCGGGCGATTTGACTCCCAATCAGGGGACGCGGGTGCGCTGTGCCACCAGTTCCTGGAAACCGGTGGCCGGGTCCGGCGCGCGGCTGAATTGCCAGCCTGGCAGCAGGCCCAGCACCAGCTCGGCCGTGGTGCGCACCGTGCAGCCGCGCATCACATGGCCACCGCGCACCCGGCCCTCCGCATCGGCCACCGTGGCGTGCAGGTGCGGGCCATCCAGGCTCAGCGTGCCCGACAGCCCCAACAGCTCCAGCGGCCCGGCCAGCGTCGTGCCTGTGGGCTGATCCGCATAACGCAGCACCGCCGCCGACAGGCTGCCGACGGCCGACAGCACGCAGGCGGCGCTGGTGGCTCGGCTGCCGCCGTCGCGGAACATCCGAAACGCGGCTTCCAGCGCCCCGCGCAGGTCATCGCCCGGCTGCAAGCGAAGCACCTCGATCTGCAGCGCCGTCGGCTGCGCCATGGGCATCGTCATCGTTCACTCCTTGTTGCCGGCAAAACAGGCGCCGGCGCACCGCCAGCCGCCATCCTCCCACAAGCGGCGTGCGTTTCATTCCCTCACAACTGCGACATGCCGCACTGTTAAGATTCGTGCCGTTTCGGGCTACGCTTGCCTGAAGCGATCCAGCCCCCGATTGATCCTCCTCCCGCGGCAACGCGGCGTCCACGCATCCATGACCGTTGCCCTCCCGGCCAGCTCCCCCGCCACCTTCGAAATCAAAAGCGCCAACCTGCCCCTGGTGGCGCTACTGCTCAAATCCCCCGACCTCGACGCGCTCGCGCGCGACCTGGCGCTGCGTTTTGGCGACATCCCTGACTTCTTCGACGAGGACCCACTCGTGATCGAGCTGTCGGCGCTGGCCGCCGACAACCCGGCCATCGACTTTGCGGCGCTGGTGACACTGCTGCGCAGCTACCGCATGGTCCCGGTCGCCGTGCGCGGCGGCAGCCTCGAACAAACAAATGCCGCCGTGGGCGCGGGCCTGCTCGCGGCGCCCGATGCACGCATCACCGCGGCCCGCACGCAGCAGCCCGAGATCACGCCCGTGCAGCCCCCGCCGGTGGAACCCGCGCCAGTGGCGCCGCCGCTGGGTGCGCTGGTCATCGACAAGCCGCTGCGCTCGGGCCAGCAGGTCTATGCCCGCGGGCGCGATCTGGTGGTGCTGGCCATGGTCAACGCCGGCGCCGAAGTGATTGCCGACGGCCACATCCATGTCTATGCGCCGCTGCGCGGCAAGGCCATGGCCGGCGCGCGCGGCAATGCCGATGCGCGCATTTTCTCGCTGAGCCTGGAGCCCGAGCTGCTGTCGATTGCCGGCATTTACCGCACCAGCGAAACCCCGCTGCCCGAAGGCGTGTGGGGCCAGCCGACACAGGTGCGCCTCACGGCCGGCCCGGATGGCGACAAGCTCGTGATGGACCCAATCAAAACATGACACGCACCGTGCATCCTGTTCGCCCTGAGCCCGTCGAAGGATCCTGGGTGTCCTTCGACAGGCTCAGGGCGAACGGATAGCAGGACCGCCTCTCTTCTTTATCTTCAAGGACATCCAACTCATGGCAAAAATCATCGTGGTCACCTCCGGCAAAGGCGGCGTGGGCAAAACCACCACCAGCGCCAGCTTCGCCACCGGCCTGGCCTTGCGCGGCCACAAAACCGCTGTCATCGACTTCGACGTCGGCCTGCGCAACCTCGACCTGATCATGGGCTGCGAACGCCGCGTGGTGTACGACCTGATAACGTGATCCAGGGCGAGGCCAACCTGAACCAGGCGCTGATCAAGGACAAGCAGTGCGACAACCTGTTTGTGCTGGCCGCCTCGCAGACGCGCGACAAGGAAGCCCTCAGCAAGGAAGGCGTCGAGAAGGTGCTGAACGACCTGGCCGCGATGGACTTCGAATACATCGTCTGCGACTCGCCGGCCGGCATCGAAACCGGCGCGCTGATGGCCATGCACTTCGCCGACGAGGCGCTGGTGGTCACCAACCCCGAAGTCTCGTCAGTGCGCGACTCCGACCGCATCCTCGGCATGCTCTCGTCCAAGACCAAACGCGGCATGGAAGGCGCCGAACCGATCAAGGAGCACCTGCTGATCACCCGCTACAACCCGAGCCGCGTGGACCAGGGCCAGATGCTGTCGCTCGAAGACATCCAGGACATCCTGCGCATCAAGCTGATCGGCGTGATCCCCGAGTCCGAGTCGGTGCTGCAGGCCTCGAATCAGGGTGTGCCCGCGGTGCACATGGAAGGCAGCGATGTGTCCGAAGCCTACAAGGACGTGATCGCGCGTTTCCTCGGCGAGGACAAGCCGCTGCGCTTCATCGACGCACCCAAGGTCGGTTTCTTCAAACGTGTGTTCGGAGGAAAGTAAACCGCCATGGCCTCCTTCCTCTCCTTCCTGCTCGGCGAAAAGAAAAAGACCGCCAGCGTCGCCAAAGAGCGGCTGCAGATCATCCTCGCGCACGAACGCTCAGGCCGCCAGGGCCACGAGCCCGACTACCTGCCGGCCCTGCAGCGCGACCTGATCGCGGTGATCTCCAAATACATCAACATCAACCCGAACGACATCAAGGTCAACCTCGAACGCCAGGACAACCTGGACGTGCTGGAGGTGAAGATCGAGTTGCCTGAGGCGGCGGAGAAGAAATAGCAGGCGCCTGCGGCGGCCCGGTGCCGCTGTCATCCCGGACTTGACCCGGGATCCATCTTTGATCCATCGATCGTCGAGGTGCGCCAGCAAGCCGGGTCTCGCCCCGGCGGGCGACTCACTTTCTCTTGCTTCGCCAAAAGAAAATAAGCAAAGAGAAGGCGACCCGATGGTCTGGGTCCCTGCGCTTCGCTGCGGGCAACCTGCGGTGCTCCCGAAAAATGGGGTCGAGCTTGAACTCGCTTCGCTCAGACAATCGCTCGCCCTGATCCATTTTTCCCTGCGCTCCTCGGCCCAGCCCGACGGGTTGGGAGCAGAAATCCAATACCAATCCGGGGAGGCGGGGACGCGCTTTGCGCCTCCCCGCCGAAGTCCGATCCCGAATCCGCTCCCGCTTTCATCCCCACCCTTCTGTATGCGCCGAGGAGCACAGGGCCAGACGGATCAGGACGGGCGATTGTCTGAGCCGCAGGCGAGTTCGAGCCCGGCCCCG
>CBFGNA010000059.1:0-9688 GCA_965650045.1 uncultured Polaromonas sp. | reverse complement strand
GCACCCGGGTTTCAAGGTCGAATTGTTCACCGACGACGCCGAAGGCTATTACCTCAATGCCACCACCCAGCACCCCTGTTTCTGGGTGGTCTGGCGCATGGAGGAAGAAGCCGTGCTGGCCGATGAACCGGTGGCTGTGCCGCAAATCGTGACCCTGAGTTACCACGACGCCGGACGCTGGCTGGACGCGCAGGAAACCGTCGAGCAGGTGCCGGCGCCGGCGGACGTGGTGAAGTGGCTGCAGGATTTTGTGGATGCTCACCATGTGCTCGAAGCCAAACGCCGCCAGCGGCCGCAGAGCTTTCAGCCGCTGCAGGACCGCTTTGGCAACCCGGCGCGTGTGAGCACAGGAAAACCACGAGGCGGGCCGGGCCATGGCTGACGAGGAGCCGCGCGGGTTTCTGGGCCGCTGGTCGCGCCGCAAGGTTGATGCGGTGCAGGGCAAGCCCCTGGCCGAAGCTCCGCCCCCGGCCCCCACGCCGCCATTGCCTGTGGCTGCGCCCATCGCGTCGTCGGCGGGCGCGGCGAAGCCACCAGAACCGGCCGCAGCGCCGGTGAGTGAACCCGCAAAGACCCTGTCGCTGGACGATGCGAAACTGCTGACCCAGGATTCTGATTTCAAGCCTTTCATGGCGGCCGGTGTGGGCGCGCAGGTGCGCAACGCGGCCATGAAAAAACTGTTTGCCGATCCGCATTTCAACATCATGGACGGCCTGGACATCTACATTGACGACTACTCCAAGTCCGATCCGATTCCGGAGGCCATGCTCAGGCAGATGAACGGTGCGAAGTTTCTCAACCTGTTTCCCGAGGACGGGGCCGAGGCCGCAAAAACCCCTGACCAAACCTCACCGCGGGAAAATGCGAATGACCCTGCGGATCAAACCGTGGCACAGTCCTATGAAGATCCGGACATAAGCACTTCGTCCGTCCCGCTCCCCGAACACCCCAGCCAGCCCGAGTCCTCCGAAAGCTCCGGCGCCAGCCAAGAACACCATGCCGACCCTGATTTGCGACTGCAACCAGACCATGCCGCTCCAGCCCCAGACGCTGGGCGCGGCACTCAATGAAACGCTGACCCTGCATTCGGCGTTGTGCCGGCGCGAAGCCGGCGCCTTCCAGCAAGCCGCGCAATCCGGCGATGACGTGGTGGTGGCGTGTACCCAGGAAAAACGCCTGTTCGCCGAAGTGGCCCAACAGACGGAAGGGGTCACTTCCGTGGTCAAGTTCGTCAACATCCGCGAAACCGGCGGCTGGAGCCGGGACGCGTCCGGCGCCATGCCGAAAATCGCGGCGCTGCTGGCTGCCGCCCATTTGCCCGATGCCGAGCCGGTGGCGACCGTCACCTACAAGAGCACGGGCCGCTTGCTCATCGTTGGCGCCATTGACCAGGCCGAGCAGGTCGCCGCCCTGGTGGCCGACACGCTCGATGTGACGATTTTTGCGCAGGGGGTGTCCGGCCAGGCGGCGCCCGGTTTTCCCGGCCAGGAGCGCCGCTACCCGGTGGTCAGCGGCACCGGCCTGCAGCTGAAGGGATGGCTGGGGGCTTTCGAGGCGAGCTGGACCCAAGGCAATGCCATCGATCTTGATCTTTGCACCCGCTGCAATGCCTGTGTGGCCGTGTGCCCGGAAGGCGCCATCGACCTGAGCTACCAGGTGGACAGCGCCAAATGCACGGCGCACCGCGATTGCGTGTCGGTCTGCAAGGTGGCCGGTGCGATAGATTTCGGCCGCGAAGCGCAGGCCGTCTCTGAAGCCTTTGACCTGGTGCTGGATCTGGGGCGCGTGCCGCTGGTGACGCTGCATGCGCCGCCGCAAGGCTATTTCGCTTTGGACATGTCCGCCGGGCTGGCCTCTCCCGGCCTGTTGCCGCTGGTGGTGAAGCTGCGCGACATGGTGGGCGAATTCGAGAAGCCCAAATTTTTTGCCTACAAGCAAAAGTTGTGTGCCCACAGCCGCAATGAAACCGTGGGCTGCAATGCCTGCGTGGACATCTGCTCGGCGGGCGCGGTGAGCAGCCAGAAAGAACGCCAGCAGATTGTTGTCAACCCCAACTTGTGCATCGGCTGCGGCGCCTGCACCACGGTCTGCCCGACCGGCGCGCTGACCTACGCCTATCCGCGCACCAGCGAGCAGGGCGTGCGTATCAAGACCCTGCTGGGCACCTATGCCAAAGCCGGCGGGCGCCAGGCGACGCTGTTGTTCCACAGCCAGGGCAGCGGCCAGCAGGCCATCGATGCACTCGGCCGCGCTGCGCGGCTGGACAAGGCGGTGCACGGCATTCCTGCGCGGGTGATCCCCCAGGCCTTGTGGCACACCGCCAGCCTCGGCCTGGATGTCTGGCTCAGTGCGATGGCGCTGGGTGCGTCCCAGGTGGCGGTGCTGGTGACCGACGAGGAGGCACCGGCCTACCTGGAAGGCCTGAAAGAACAGATGGCGGTGGCCCAGGCGCTGCTCAGCGGGTTGGGCTACAGCGGTGTGCATTTCCATCTTCTGCGCAGCGCAGCGGGACAAACCGCGGCGCTGGATGCCGCTTTGCAGCAACTCGACCGCAATCGCACAACGGTGCCTGCCGTTGCCGCGAGGTTTGCGGTGGCCCAGGAAAAACGCAGCACCCTGGACATGGCGCTGGACCACCTGATGAGCCAGGCGCCTGCGGCCTTGCCCGAGGCGCTGGCGCTGCCTGCGGCCGGATCGCCCTTTGGCACCCTGCAGGTCAACCGGGACGCCTGCACCCTGTGCCTGAGCTGCGTCAGCGCCTGCCCGTCGGCCGCGCTGCAGGACAACCCGGAGCGGCCGCAGCTTCGTTTCATCGAGAAAAACTGCGTTCAATGCGGCTTGTGCGCCACGACCTGCCCGGAAGACGCCATCACGCTGGAGCCGCGCCTGCTGCTCACGCCGCAGCGCAAGGAAGCCCGTGTCCTGAACGAGAGCCAGCCTTACCAGTGCATCCGCTGCAGCAAACCCTTTGGCACGCTCAAGGCAATCGAGTCCATGCTCGGCAAGCTGGCCGGCCATGCGATGTTCCAGGGGCCGGCCGCCGAGCGGCTCAAGATGTGCAGCGACTGCCGCGTCATCGACATCTATTCAGCCGGCAACGAGCTGAAAATCACTGACATCCGCTGACCCTGCCACGCATTTGAAACGGAAAACGGCTGAACCCGCATGACCTTACAAGCCCAACTCGTTGCGTCCGCGCTGGACGAAGAAACCGCCCGCGCCGAAGTCTATGGCCTGCTGGCCGCGTTGTACTACGCGCCCCCGCCGGCTGAACTGCTCGAAAACATCCGCGTCGCCGTCACCGAGACCCCGGCGCCCGGTGCGGTGCTGGAGGCCTCATGGACCGAGCTGGTCGGCGCCGCGCGCCGCCTGTCCAATCAAGCCATTGCGATGGAATACGAGGCGCTGTTTGGCGGCGTCGGCAAGCCCGAGGTCTACCTGTTCGGTTCGCATTACCTCAGCGGGTTTCTCAATGAGAAGCCGCTCGCTGCATTGCGTACCGATCTCGACGCGCTGGGCCTGGCGCGCGATGAAGCCATGTCTGACACCGAAGACCACGTGGCCTACCTGTGCGAGGTCATGCGTTACCTGATCGCCGGCGATGATGTTGCCGTGGCCAACCTGACGCGGCAGCGCGAGTTTTTTGCCAGCCATCTGCAGCCATGGGCGGGCGATCTGTGTGACGCCGTGGGCGGCCACCCCAAGGCCGATTTTTATCGCTGCGTTGCAGCATTCACCCAAACCTTCTTCAGCGTTGAAATGCAGGGCTTCGACATGCTGGTCTGAGTTCCCGCTGTTTCTCAAATTGCGACACTTTCCCCGTGATTGGATGCTTGCAGGTAAAAAGTAAGTTATCTTATTTTCTCCTATGGTTTCCCCTAGGCTTTGTCATTAATTTGCAGCAACACATTGCCCACTCCGTCGGGCTGACGTACAGTTAGGAAAACAGTTACATAGGCGGGCAAGCCGCCTTTTCACAGCAAGCTTCCTTGGAGATCGCGATGCAGGACAGCCAGCCAAAACCCTCACGCCGGGGATTTTTCTTCGGCGCAGCCGTCACCGGTGCCGCCGCTGCCGCGGTCGTCGCCCTTCCGGGTGTCCAGGCTCCCGAAGTTTCCAGTGCGGAGCCCAAGCCTGCGCCTGAAAAAGGCGGCGGCTACAGTGTCTCGGAACACGTCAAGCGCTACTACCAGACCACGCGCGTCTAGTCCCCGCGGCTAGCCCCTTTTCCCCGCTTCAGTTTCATTTACACGGAGAGCTCCATGCTGCTCACGAAAAAGCCTCACGGCATTCACGGTGACCCGGCGCATCGCGCCGGTTCTTCACGTTTTGTCCAAAGCCTGTCCCGCGGTCTGTCGAATGCCCTGCCCACCATGGACAGGCGCGCCTTTCTGCGCCGGTCCGGTCTGGGCGTCGGTGTGGGCCTGGCCGCAACCCAGCTGACGCTGGTGAAAAAAGCCAAAGCCGCCACCCCGGGTGCCGGCGACGGCAGCGGCAAGATTGAAGTCAAACGCACGGTCTGCACCCACTGCTCGGTGGGTTGTGCCGTGGATGCTGTGGTTGAAAACGGCGTCTGGGTGCGCCAGGAGCCGGTGTTCGATTCGCCGATCAATCTCGGTGCGCATTGCGCCAAGGGTGCCGCCCTGCGCGAGCACGGCCATGGCGAATACCGCCTTCGTTATCCGATGAAGCTGGTCAATGGCAAATACGAGCGCATCAGCTGGGACACAGCGCTGAATGAAATCAGCGCGAAGATGCTGGAACTGCGCAAGGCCAGCGGGCCGGATTCGGTTTACGTGGTCGGCTCGTCCAAGCACAACAACGAGCAGTCTTACCTGCTGCGCAAGTGGGTCAGCTTCTGGGGCAGCAACAACTGCGACCACCAGGCCCGAATCTGCCACTCCACCACGGTGGCCGGCGTTGCGAATACCTGGGGCTACGGCGCCATGACGAACTCGTACAACGACATGCAAAACAGCAAGTGCGCGTTGTACATCGGCTCGAACGCCGCCGAGGCGCACCCGGTCAGCCTGCTGCACATGCTGCACTCCAAGGAGGCCGGCTGCAAGATGATCGTGGTCGATCCACGTTTTACCCGCACCGCCGCCAAGGCCGACGAGTATGTCCGCATCCGTTCCGGCTCGGACATTCCCTTCCTGTTTGGCTTGCTGTACCACATCTTCCAGAACGGCTGGGAAGACAAGAAGTACATCAATGACCGTGTCTATGGCATGGAAGACGTCAAAAAGGACGTTCTCGCCAAATGGACGCCTGACAAGGTGGAAGAAGCCTGTGGCGTGGGCGAGGCGCAGATGTTCAAGGTCGCACAGATGATGGCCATGAACCGGCCGTCCACCCTGGTGTGGTGCATGGGACAGACCCAGCACTCGATCGGCAATGCGATGGTCCGTGCCTCGTGCATTGTTCAGCTCGCACTGGGCAATGTCGGCGTGTCCGGCGGCGGCGCCAATATCTTCCGCGGCCATGACAACGTCCAGGGCGCGACCGATATTGGTCCCAACCCTGATTCGCTGCCCGGCTACTACGGTTTGGCCGAAGGTTCGTGGAAACATTTCGCCAAAGTATGGGGTGTTGACTTCGACTGGATCAAGGGTCGTTATGCCTCGACCGCCATGATGGGCAAGCCCGGCATCACGGTGTCGCGCTGGATCGACGGCGTGATGGAGAAAAACGAGCTGATCGACCAGGATGCCAATTTGCGAGGCGTCTTCTTCTGGGGTCACGCACCCAATTCCCAGACCCGCGGCCTGGAGATGAAGCGGGCGATGGACATGCTGGATCTGCTGGTGGTGGTCGATCCGTACCCGTCGGCTACTGCCGCCATGGCAGCCATGCCCGGCAAGGCTGAAGACCTGAACCCGAACCGCGCGGTTTACCTGCTGCCGGCTGCCACACAGTTTGAAACCAGTGGTTCAGTGACGGCTTCCAATCGGTCACTGCAATGGCGTGAAAAAGTGATCGAGCCCCTGTGGGAGAGCCGCAGCGACCACATGATCATGCATCAGCTCGCGGAAAAACTTGGCTTCGCCAAGGAGCTTTCCAAGAACTTCAAGATGCAGAAGGTCAAGGGGATGGATGAGCCTGTGCCTGAAGACATTTTGCGTGAAGTCAACAACACGTGCTGGACCATCGGCTACACCGGCCAGAGCCCGGAGCGCCTGAAGGCGCACATGCGCAACATGCACCTGTTTGATGTGAAGACACTCCGATCCAAGGGTGGCAAGGACAAGGAAACGGGTTACGACACGACGGGTGATTATTTTGGTCTGCCATGGCCTTGCTGGGGCACGCCGGAGCTGAAACATCCCGGCTCGCCCAATCTCTACGACACTTCCAAACACGTCATGGATGGCGGTGGTAATTTCCGGGCCAATTTCGGCGTGGAGCGTGCAGGGGTCAACCTGCTGGCAGAAGACGGCTCACATTCCAAGGGTGCGGACATCACCACCGGCTACCCCGAGTTCGATCACCTGCTGGTTAAAAAACTGGGCTGGTGGGATGAATTGACCGAGGCCGAGAAGGCCGCGGCGGAAGGCAAGAACTGGAAAACCGATTCGTCCGGCGGCCTGATCCGCATCGTGATGAAAAACCACGGTTGTTACCCGTTTGGCAATGCCAAGGCCCGTGCGGTGGTCTGGAACTTTCCTGATGCCATTCCCCAGCACCGGGAGGCGATTTACAGCACGCGGCCCGATTTGGTTGCCAAGTACCCGACCCATGACGACAAAAAGGCGTTCTGGCGTTTGCCGACGCTCTACAAGACCCTGCAACAGAAAAACGTTGCTGACAAGGTCGCCGAGAAATTCCCGCTCATCCTGACGTCGGGTCGCCTGGTGGAATACGAGGGCGGCGGCGAGGAGACCCGCTCCAACCCCTGGCTGGCCGAACTGCAGCAGGAAGCTTTCGTCGAGATCAACCCGAAGACTGCGGCAGATCGCGGGATACGCAATGGTGAGCGCGTCTGGCTGGCGGGCCCCACAGGTGCGCGCCTGAATGTTCAGGCGATGGTCACGGAGCGTGTGGGTCCTGACACGGTGTGGATGCCTTTTCACTTTTCAGGCCGCTGGCAAGGCGCCGACATGCTCGCTTATTACCCCAGCGGCGCGGCGCCCGTGGTGCGCGGTGAGGCAGTCAACACCGCGACCACCTACGGTTATGACAGCGTCACGATGATGCAGGAAACGAAAACGACGGTCTGCAACATCGAGCGGGCATGACCTGCACGCTTTTCACTTCGTGTAATACGCTGCCCCTGGAGGGGGCCGCTTTTTCCTTGGGACAGCCCGGCGGAAAAAATAAGGAGAAATCATGGCAAGAATGAAATTCGTCTGTGACGCCGAGCGCTGTATCGAGTGCAATGGCTGCGTCACTGCCTGCAAGAACGAAAACGAAGTGCCGTGGGGCGTGAATCGCCGCCGTGTGGTCACGCTCAATGACGGCGTTCCCGGCGAGAAGTCCATCTCTGTCGCCTGCATGCATTGCAGCGATGCACCGTGCATGGCGGTTTGCCCCGTCAACTGCTTTTATCGCACCGATGAAGGTGTGGTGCTGCACGACAAGGACGTGTGCATTGGCTGCGGCTACTGCTCTTATGCCTGCCCCTTCGGCGCCCCGCAGTTTCCGTCGCAGGGCACGTTTGGCGTGCGCGGCAAGATGGACAAGTGCACTTTCTGCGCTGGCGGCCCCGAAGCCAACGGCAGCCAGGCCGAATTTGAAAAATATGGGCGCAACCGCCTTGCCGAGGGCAAGCTGCCTGCCTGTGCGGAGATGTGCTCCACCAAGGCCCTGCTCGCCGGTGATGGCGATGTTGTCGCAGACATCTTCCGCAATCGGGTGGTTCAGCGCGGCAAGGGCGCTGAGGTCTGGGGCTGGGGCACCGCCTACGGCTCGAAACAGGCCGGCCAACCTAACGGAGGCAAATCATGATGCGCTTCATTCTGCTTGGTGCCATGGCTGCGGCGCTGGCTGGCTGCGGCGAAAAGCCGCAAACCGCCTCTGGCGTGAAAAGTGATGAACAGCCGTTCCAGAGCGTGACCGGTCCCGGCAGCGTCTTCAACGCCCCCGGCTGGAAAGCTGGTGACAAGACCGCCTGGGAGCAGCAGCTCAAGACTCGTCTGCAAAACGGGCAAAACGACTACAACCGCATCAAATAAGAGGGAGTGCCCATGCAACGCCCATCGCGAGTTCTGGCCGCTCTGGCTTTTGTGGTCCTGGGGTGGTCTGCAGCCGTTTCGGCGCAGACCGCAGCGTCGGCGGCTGCGGCTACAGCGCCGCCCGCCCCGGCCGCTACTGCGGCGCCGGGTGGCATCCAGGGGCAAAATATTTTTGAGGTCAAGCCGGACGCCAGTGCTGATCCCAACTACGCCAACCAGACCAATGGCGAGCGTGCAAAAGTCCAGCCCGGCAACAATGCGCCGATGTGGCGTCAGGTGGGGCAGGGTGTCACCGGTTTCAGCAGTTTGCCCAAAAGCGAAGCGCCCGAAGCCGGCAACCTGATTCAGCCGACGGTGCAATATCCCGGCTCGCGCCTGACCAGCGCGGGCGAAGCCTGGCGGCAAGTCCGCAACAACTGGATCATTCCCTACGGCGGATCGCTGTTCCTGATTGTTGTGCTGGCCATCGCGATTTTTTATTTCACCAAGGGCAGCATCAAGACCCACGGTGCCGATACGGGCCGCAAGATTGAGCGTTTCACGCCTTTCGAACGCGCGGCGCACTGGTCCAATGCCATCGCTTTCTGCGTTCTCGCCATCTCCGGGCTGGTGATGGCTTTCGGCAAGTTTTTCCTGTTGCCTGTCATGGGGCACACCTTGTTTGGCTGGTTGACGTATGTGCTCAAAACTGCCCACAATTTTGCCGGCCCCTTGTTTGCCGTGTCCCTGGTGATCGTGTTTTTCACATTTCTGCGCGACAACTGGCCGCAAAAAGGCGATTTGAAATGGCTGGCCAAAGGAGGCGGCCTGATCTCCGGCGACGAGCCTGCGTCGAATCGCTTCAATGCCGGTGAAAAGCTGATTTTCTGGGGTGGCGTGTTTTTCCTCGGCATCATCGTTGTGGGCTCGGGTTTGATGCTCGACAAGCTGTTCCCCGGCCTGGTGTACGAGCGCGGAACCATGCAGGTGGCGCACATGATCCACGCGGTTGCCACCGTGCTGATGATGTGCATGTTCCTGGGCCATATTTATCTCGGCACCATCGGTATGGATGGCGCTTACAAAGCCATGAAGACCGGTTATGTGGACGAGGCCTGGGCCAGGGACCACCACGCCTACTGGTACGAAGACATTCAGGCCGGCAAGATCCCGGCCCAGCGCAGCGAACCCGACACACCCGGCCGAACCGTGCAAGTCTGAAAGCGAGAACCCGCATGAAAAAAATCCTTATCACCGTATGCCTCGCTGGCCTGCCTTTGCTGTCGCTGGCCAAACTGCCTCCATTGAATGACGAGGCCAAGGCCAAGGCCGCTGAAGCTGCCGCGAAAACGGCCTGGGCCGGCAAGGTCGGCGGCCCTGCGATTCGGTTTCCGGCACCCGCTGCACGCGATGGGTTCCCGACTCGAACTTGAGCTTCGAATACGCGCCGCGGCCTTCGACCCGCGCGATCACTTCCTTGTAGCCGCCATGCTCGCCGGCGCTAGCCGATTCGACTTCGACCTTCCAGCCCTGGC
>CBFGNA010000058.1:0-9710 GCA_965650045.1 uncultured Polaromonas sp. | reverse complement strand
CGAGGAATTGCTGATGAAGCTCGGCGCTGCCCGAGCCCATGCCCCAGCCGCGTGGCGCCTGGTCGTCATCGCGGTAGCGCCTGAGGGCGTCACCTTTACCTACCACCTCGACCGCAATCGGCATGTAAGCGTGGCGCGCGCCGCATAGCTCGGTGCACTGGCCGAAATAAACGCCCGGACGATCGACCTTGGCCCAGATCTCATTGATCTGGCCCGGGTTGGCGTCGACCTTGCTCCAGAAGGCGGGCACCCAGAAAGCGTGGATCACGTCATTGGCGGTAGTAATGATGCGGATCTTGCGGTCCACCGGAACCACCAGCGGGTTGTCCACCTTGAGCAGGTAGTCATCAACATTCTGGCCCTTGGCGGGACCGCCCTTGTCGGACATTTCGCGCTGCGTGCTGTCAAGCGTGGAAACAAAACCAATGCCCTCGCCCTCGCCCTTGATGTAGTCATAACCCCATTTCCACTGCATGCCGGTGGCCTTGATGGTCAGGTCGGCACTGGTGGTGTCCTTGGAAGCGACCAGCACCTTGGTCGCCGGCAGCGCCATCAGGATCACGATGACAAAAGGAACAATGGTCCAGATGATCTCGACCGTGGTGGACTCGTGGAAGTTGGCCGATTTGTGGCCGACCGACTTGCGGTGCTTCCAGATGGAATAAAACATCACGCCGAAAACCGCCAGGAAAATCACCAGGCAGATGATCATCATGAACCAGTGCAGCCACTGCTGCTCCTCGGCAATCTTGGTCACTGCGGGATGCAGGTTGAGCTGGTTGACGGCCGGGCCGCCTGGCAAATCGTTGACAGCGTGGGCGGCGGTGCTCACCCATGCAGCCGTTGAGGCAACGGCGGCGGCCAGCAGGGAGCCGCCCCTGGGAATCAGCGAGATCAAACCCAGGCCTGCCTGCTTCATTCCCGATCCTATCGTTGTACGTACGTTCATCGTGATCACTTTTATTGCCTCAATTACCGACTGATTAAGCAGCTGATTATAAAGTTAGCCATGAGGCCTTCCCGCCCAGCCACCGCCTCTTGTCCTGCTTTCAGCCCGGACTCAAGCGCCACGCAGGGCGCGGCGAATTTCCCGGGCCAGAGCCGGCCTCAACTCGGGGCGCAGATGCCGCCCCACCCTGACCGATCGCCCCTGGCCCGATAACTCGATCAGGGAGCCATCACCGTGCCGGGGCTCCACCCGAACCCATTGCCGGTTGAACTCCGCACGCTCCAGCCGCCCCGCGCTTTCAAGCTCCACCACCAGATGTCCACCCTGCAACACGATGCGCTCGCCGTCGGTGGCATGCCGCGCATAGGTCGAGAAGGCGACACCCACCACCAGCAACTCCAGGCAGGCAAACGGCATCACGAGGGTGGCGCCTTGCGACCAGAAAAATGCCGCAATGCCCATCGACACGGCGCATAGCGACACATACAGCCAGATGAGCTGCGCCGGTGTGACCGAGCAATTGCGCTTGAGCAGCCACTGGATCGCTTGCTGGCTCTGGCCGTTCTGGCCGGAAGCGGTGGCGAAACGAAAAGCCTGAGAGACGTGCGACACGGGGCAAGACTCGAAAAATTGCCGCCGATCAAACACTTTCGGCCGCGTGGTGCGTGGGAACATACCCAAAATTCGATTCCGGATTGTAGCCGGGTTTACCCCGTGCAAAGCCGCTGACACGCCCTCGCCTGACCGGCCAGCCAGCCCCGGGGATCAAGGCTTTTTGCCTGAACCCTGCAACATCGTGCGCATGTCATTGACCGAAACCGCGCTCAGCGCACTGACCTTGAGGCGCGGCTGCGCTTTCAGGGCGTGGCCATAAATGATCTCGAAGGTCAGCGACAGCCGGCCGTCCGCCTGGCGCGGCAACTGCGTCTGCAGTGCCTCCAGCAGGCGCGCCTTCCAGGCGCGGCCACGCAGGGCCGGAAAACGCAGCGGATGAAAATTGCGGCCCAGTTCACGCAGTTCCTGCAGCAGGCGCTCCGGTGTTTCATAGGTCAGCGTGATGCGTTCCATATCCATCACCGGCTCTGCAAAGCCAGCCTGCACCAGCATGTCGCCCCAGTCGTGCATGTCGGTCAACTGGTGGCCAGCGGGCGGCCAGCCCAGCGCGGCGTAGATCTCGCGCAGTTCGCGCGTGGTGTCCGGTCCGAGGCAGGAGAACATCAGAAAGCCGCCGACCTTCAGCGCCCGGTGCCACTGGGCGATCAGGGCCTGCGGGTCGGCCGCTTCGTGCAGGGCCATGTTGGCCCAGAGCATGTCCACGCCGGCCTCCGGCGCCGCATCAAAACGCACCGCAGGACCGCTCCAGCGCTTCAGGTGCCACCACGGCTTTGCTATTGCTTTGATAGCTGCTTGCGCTCGTCCCTGCTGGGGTTCAAGCACAAAACATGTTGAATCCGGATAGCGGGCGGCAAGTTGCCGGTGGGCCTGCACGCCGCCGCGCAGTGCGCCCCAGTGCAGCCAGGCCTGCGGCTGCAGGCGTATCCATTGCAGCCGGTCCAGCATGCGCTGCGCGACTTCCTCGTGCAGCCAGGGTGACAGCGGTGGCGCCACGCGCTGCCAGCGCGCAACAGCAGTCGGGTCCAGGGTGGGCGGGCGTTCAGTAGGCATCAATGGCACAGAAGGGCAAGCGCCGAGTATATTGACACGATGTTGCTGCGCCTGCCCACACCGGCTTTCCTGTTGCGGGCCCTGGCCAGCCAGTGCGCAGTCTGCCGCAGCTGGCCGTCGCAACGCGTCTGCACAGCGTGCAGCAGCCGCTTCGGCCAGCCGCGGGCCCGTTGCATCACTTGCGCACTCACCCTTCCAGCCGACCTGTCGGCCGGTCGCGGCGCACCGTCGCTGCAGTGCGCCAGCTGCATGCGGGAGCCGCCGCCGCTGGACGCCTGCTTTGCCGCCATGCCTTATGCCTACCCGTGGTCGGATCTGGTCGCGCGCTACAAATTCGGGGGCGATGCGGCCTGGGCGGCCAGCCTCGCGCCCTTGATGCTGCGTGTTCCCGCCATAGCGCAATGCCTGGCCGGCCTGGCGTGCACCGATCACCTGATGCCCATCCCCTTGTCCGCGGAGCGCCTGCAGTCACGCGGCTTCAACCAGGCCTGGGAACTGGCCAGGGCACTGGCACGCCAGAGCGGCACCTCCGCCCGAGCGGATGCCCGGCTGTTGCTGCGCATCCGGAACACCCCGCCGCAAACCCAGCTCAAGCGCGAAGCCCGGCTGCGCAACGTCAGGGGCGCTTTTGTGGTGGATCCGCTGCGCGTGCGGGACATCCAGGGGCGCCGTGTGTTGCTGGTCGATGATGTGATGACCAGTGGGGCGTCGCTGTTCTCCGCGGCGCAGGCCTTGCGGGAGGCCGGCGCCGCCACCGTCAGTGCCGTCGTGTTTGCGCGGACGGAATAAGGCCGCTGGCTGTGGTTCCCGCGTTGGCGGATCAGTCCGTGCGTTTGCCCTTGCTCGAATAAAAACCTGGCGTTGGCGCAGACGACAATCGGGCCATGTTCAATATCGTTCTGGTCGAGCCTGAAATTCCGCCGAATACCGGCAATGTGATCCGTCTGGCGGCCAACACCGGCTGCCGCCTGCACCTGGTCGAACCGCTGGGCTTTTCAATGGACGACAAACACATGCGGCGGGCCGGGCTTGATTACCACGAGTACGCCGAACTCACGCGCCACGCCGACTGGGCGGCTTTTCTGGCCACCGCGCAGCCAGATCCGCGGCGGATGTTTGCGCTGACCACCCGTGGGACGCGGCTGGTGCATGACACCGCCTTTGCGCCCGGCGACTGGCTGGTGTTCGGCTCGGAAACCCGGGGCCTCGCGCCGGAACTGCGTGAGAGTTTCGAGCCGGCGCAGCGCCTGAAACTGCCCATGCGCGCCGGCCAGCGCAGCCTCAATTTGTCGAACGCCGTGGCCGTGACCGTGTTTGAAGCGTGGCGGCAGAACGGTTTTACTGAAACCGTCAGCCCGGCTTAACGGTCTGCAGGCGCCTGCGGTGCAAACTCGGCCAGGAAGTCGAGGAAGGCCCGGGTCCGGGCCGGCATGAATTTGCGCGTCGGCAAGGCCGCATAAATCGTGAAGCGCCCGAAGATCCAGTCCGGCAGCACCTGAACCAGCGTGCCGCGCGCCAGATGCGGGGCGACCAGCATGCGCGATAAAAAAGTGATGCCGGCGCCGTCCAGCGCGGCGCGCAGCAGCACATCGAAGCTGGTGGTTTCCAGCGCAGGTTTGACATCCACCTCGACCGCATCGCCGCCCGCCAGCGGATGCAGGCGGGCCTGCCGCCCGTAGTGACCGGAGTTTTGCGGCCACTGGAATTTCAGGTAGGTGTGCTCACGCAGCGCCTGCGGCGTTGCCGGCGTGCCGGCGCGCTGCAGGTAGTCGGGCGACGCGCAGACAATCCAGTCCGTTGTTGCCAGCGGCCTGGCCACGATGTCACCGTCAAAACCTTCGTCGACCACCAGAAAGGTCACGTCGAACTCCTCGATGCGCGGCTGCGGAAAGGGGTCGATCGCCAGATCCAGCACGACTTTGGGATGGCGCGCATGCCAGGTGGCAATGCGCGGTGATAAAAAGTACGAGGCCAGCACCGGCGTTGCCAGCACATGCAGCGTGCCTTGCAGCTCACGGGTATGCGCCGTTGCCGCCGATTCGGCGTCTTCCACCTCGGACAGAATGCTGCGCACACGTATCAGGTAGGCTTCGCCCGCGTCGGTCAGGGACAGCTTGCGCGTGGTGCGCTGCAACAGGCGCACCCCGAGGTGCTCCTCCAGGGCTGCCACCATGCGGGTGACCCCCGCAGGCGACATGTCCAGCGCGCGCGCCGCCGAAGCGAAGCCGCCCTCATCAATGACGCGCTGGAAAACCTTCATTGATTGCAGTCTATCCATAGTGAAATAAATTGTAGTCTTATTCTTACACTGTTTCAATAACTGCAATGGTTAATTGATGACCAAGTAGTTTTCAAATGATCTTGGCCGTTTTAAAGTTCAGTCATCGATGAGCCGAAACAGAGATTAACGACTCACCGAGGATGGACAGACGGGGAACAACTTCTCCGCCATGCCCGGAATGTCTTACCAACTTTTTAAGGATTTTCATCATGAACACGAAATTTTTCACTTCCGCCCTGATCGCCGTTGCCAGCCTGGCTTCCGTCAACGCATTTGCCGCTGGCGCTGACAACCCCCCTGAGCAGAAAAGCAGCTTCATGAGCATGCAGACCCGTGCAGAAGTCCGGGCCCAGGCCCTGACCGCGAAAAAAGGTCCGGTCACAGCCAGCAGCCAGGTGGACGGCGGCATGGTGGCCTCCGCCACGCCGGTGACCAGCGAACGCAGCCGCATCGACGTGCGCGCCCAAGCGTC
Organism: uncultured Polaromonas sp.; assembly: GCA_965650045.1. GTDB lineage: Bacteria > Pseudomonadota > Gammaproteobacteria > Burkholderiales > Burkholderiaceae_C > Polaromonas. The sequence goes on along the minus strand of CBFGNA010000058.1, from coordinate 4,343 downwards.
GCAGGACGCCGGCACCAGTTTCAACCCTGCTCCCGGCCGCGCTTGAGCGTTGAGCCAACCCTTTTCTTACCCAATTGATTTTTCAAAGGACTTCACCATGAACACGAAATTTTTCACCTCCGCCCTGATCGCCGTTGCCAGCCTGGCTTCCGTCAACGCATTTGCCGCTGGCGCCGACAACCCCCCTGAGCAGAAAAGCAACTTCATGAGCATGCAGACCCGTGCCGAAGTCCGTGCCGCGGCGCTGTCCGTGCAAAAAGGCCCTGTCACCGCCAGCAGCCAGGTGGACGGCGGCATGACCGTCTCGTCCACATCGCTGACCAGCGACAGCAGCCGCAGCGACGTGCGCGCCCAGGCAGCACAGGACACGGACGTGCGCTACAACCCCGCTCCCGGCCGCGCATAAACACGCGCGCAGGAAGGCCTGCGCTGCAGGCCGACGAACCCACCCGCCCGGGCGCCAAAGCCCGCGCGGGTTTTTTCATGCGCGCTCAGGCCTTCGGCGGCCCCTTGGCGGCCACCGAAGGCGCTGCATCGGGCCACGTCCGCTGGGCCTCGGCAGTTTTCAGGCGCGTCTGCTCGATCAGGAACTCCATGAAGACCCGGGCCCGTGCGGGAATGTACTTGCGGCTGGGCAGCGCGGCATACAGCGTGAAACGGCCAGTGATCCAGGGCGCGAGCACCCGGCGCAACTGCCCGTCCCGCAGGTAGTTGGCCACCAGATCCAGCGGCTGGGCGCTGATGCCCGCGCCGTCCAGCGTGGCGCGCATCAGGGTGTCGCTGTGGTTGGCCAGCAGCACCGGCTTGAGGTCCACCGCCACTTCGCGGTCCTCTTCCTGGGGGTTCATCAGCAGCCATTCGCGCTGCCGCAGCCCGGCATGGTTGAGACGCAGCATCGCGTGTTGCTTCAGGTCGTCCGGCTGCAGCGGCAGGCCGGCACTGCGCAAATAACGCGGCGAGGCGCAGAGCAGCCCTTCTGAAACAATGACCGGCCGTGCCACCACGTTGGCGTCATAGAGGCGCCCGGCACCCAGAATCGTCAGGTCGAAATCCTCAATCGGCGGCACCAGGGGAGAGTCCACCGTGATGTCCAGCACCACCTTGGGATAACGCCGCCGGAATTCCGCCACCAGAGGCGCCAGGATGTGCACCGCCATCACCGGCTGGGTATGAATGCGCAGCACCCCCGCCAGTTCGTCAGTTTGCTGGCGCGTCGAGGCTTCTGCCTCGCTCACGTCGTTCAGGATGTGGCGCACGCGCTGCAGATAAGACTGCCCGGCCTCCGTCAGTGACAGCTTGCGTGTGGTGCGCTGCAACAGGCGGGCGCCCAGATGCTCTTCCAGATCGGTGATCAGCCGGGTCATGACCGCCGGCGACATGTCCAGGGTGCGGGAGGCCGCTGCAAAACTTCCGTCGTCCACCACCTGCTGGAAGGCACGCATCGATAAAAGTCGGTCCATAGGGTTTACACCTAATAAGTCAAGCCCCCATTATTCCTGATTTAGAAATTAACAATTGAATTGGATGCTGTTTTTCTTCGATGTTGGCAATAGTACAGTTGATCCCATCGATGAGCCGATACCAACAAGACGACTCACCGAGGCTGGACAGACGGGGTTGATGATGCCCGCCCGCCCGGAAATGTCTTATTAACTTTTGAAAAGGATATTCATCATGAACTCGAATTTTCTCGCTTCCGCCCTCATCGCTGCTGCCGGCTTCACTTCTGCCGGCGCATTTGCCGCTGGCGCTGACGGCGCCGTTGATGTCCAGACCACGCTGACCAGCAATGTGAGCCGTGCCGAAGTGCGCGCCCAGGCCCTGAACGCCAAGTCGGCACCCGTGACCGCCAGCCACCTGGTCGATGGCGGCACTGTGGTGGTTGCCAGCCCTGCCGCCGGCACCCGCAGCCGCGCCGATGTCCGCGCTGAAGCCGTCCAGGCAGGTCAGCGTTTTGGTTCGGCTCCCGGCCGCGCCTGATCGCGCCTGACCCCGCGGCTGCCTTGCGCAGCCGCCAGACCCGCCCCGGCCCAGGCCGCGGCGGGTTTTTTCATGTCTGCGCCCAAAACGTGAACAAGGTCGCCGGAATTTAGGGAGGCTCGTCCATGAAAAATAGGTAAAAACCCTAGAATCAAGCCTCTTCAGCCCAGCGCCGCCACCCGGCCGAGCCACTTTTCACCCCGTCCCCCGGTCCACAAGACTGGCGGAGCACCGTCCTCATCATGGTTATCTCCCTTTTTGCCGCGCTGCGGCCTGCGCCGGCCCGGCGCCTGCCGCTTGAACAGATACGCCAGCGCCTCCATGGCGCCCTCAGCGACTGCCGGGACGCCGCCTCCCAGCGCGTCATCTACAAGATCAATGCGGCCGCCGCTGCGACCGAACTCTGGCTGCTGCGTTGTGATCTGCACCAGTGCATTGCAAGGGCGCACGACCAGGCGGAGGCGACACGGCGCATCAACGCCCTGCTGGACGCTTTTGAAGGCTGGCTGCCGGCCCACCAGCTGACGGAAATCCAGACCGGCTGAGGCTAGGCGTAACGCCTGGCCAGCGACTCGGCCACACACACCGGCTTGTCCGAGCCTTCGCGCTCCACCAGCACTTCCCAGGTCATCTGCATCCCGTCATTGGCAATCGCCTCGCTGGCCAGCAACTTCATGCGCGCGCGCAGGCGGCTGCCCACTGGCACTGGCGCGGTGAAGCGCACCTTGTTCAGGCCGTAGTTCACGCCCATGCGGCTTTGCACGACCTCGAACGAAGATTCAAAAAATTTCGGCAGCAGTGACAGGGTCAGGAAGCCGTGCGCGATGGGTGCGCCAAAAGGCCCGGCCGCAGCTTTTTCAGGATCGACATGAATCCACTGGTGATCGCCGGTGGCTTCCGCAAACAGATTGACCTGCGCCTGGGTCACGGTGAACCAGTCGCTGACGGCGACTTCATGGCCCACGCAGGCGGCCAGCTCGGAAAGGGTCTGGAAGGTTTTCATGCGCCCACTGTAGCGCCCGCAGGGCCGGCGCCTTGTCGAGCCAGCGACATCAGGCCGGCCGCGTCACTGGTCCAGCCAGCGGCAGATCGCCGCCCATTGCTCCAGGTCTTTTTCAACCCGGCTGGGCGCAACATCGAACAGCGTCAGGCCGCGCGCCGCCAGATGGATGTAGTTCTGCGTATCGCGCACATAACCCAGCACCGGCAGACCCAGACCCTCGACAAAGCTGCGCAGCTTGTCGGCGGCAATGGTGCGCGAATCGACGCGCATGCCGACGATGCCGACCTGCACCTTGCCGGCGCTGCGGTGTTCGGCGAGCTGGTCCAGGAAGGCGCGGGTGGCAAAAATGTCGAACACGCTGGGCTGCAGCGGCACGATGACCTTGTCGGCCAGCTTGATCACATCGTTGAAGCGCCAGCCATGCAGGCCGCCCGGTGTGTCGAGCACCACATGGGTCGTGCCCTTGGGCGGCTTGACGATCAGGTCGGCATTGACATCCCAGGTCGCGATGGGCCGGGCGGCCGGCGGACGCAGGCCCAGCCACAGCCGCGAGGACTGCTGGCGGTCCGCGTCGCCGAGCATGACCGCGTGGCCCTGGCTGGCAAAGTAACCCGCAACATTGGTGGCCAGCGTCGTTTTACCGACGCCGCCCTTGGGATTGGCAATCACAACCACAGGCATGGAGTTCTCCCGATGTTTGAGCACTATGGTAACGGCAGGCGCCGCGGCGGCCAAACGGCACGCTCTCCCGCGCCGGCGGCACGGCGTCGCCCAGTTACGGCTTCCGGACTGAAAATATTGGTCAAAAGTGGCCCTAGCCCTTATGGGACGGGCGTGGGCAGCTGCAATTTTGATAGCAAGCCGCGGCCCGGCGCAGAGGCCTACTGCCGCCCGTCGCGAATCTGCTGGCGCATCTTGTCCTGCTCCCGGCGCTCCACGCACACCGGGTGGTTCTTGAAGCGCTGCCTCGCGCACTGCTCGTTCATGCAGATCTGAAAGCCCAGCAGTATGCGGTCTTCACAGGCCTGTTTGGGATCGGTCGGCCCCGCGGGCGCCGCAGCGCGCTCGGCAACCGCGGGTGCCACAGGTTCGGGGGCCGGAACCGCCACCGCCGGACGGGGCGCGGCGGGCTTTTCGGCGGGCTTGCTCACCACCCGCTTGGGCGCTGGCTTGGCTGCCGGTGCCGGTGAGGCAGCAGCGGCGGGCGGCGCTGCTGCGGCACTGGCACTGGCAGAAGCGGCTGGCGACGGCGCGGGGCTGGCATCCCCCGCCAAGGCACCGGCCGGAGCGGCTGCGGTGTCGTCCGGCGTGCCGGAACCCGGCAGAAAGCTGAACGCCAGGCCCGCCAGCGCCAGCACGG
>CBFGNA010000057.1:0-9743 GCA_965650045.1 uncultured Polaromonas sp. | reverse complement strand
CCATCGCTGCGCCCGATTGCCAGCCTGTACCTCTCGGCTCTGGCACTTGGTTTTCAGGGCAAATACCGGGGCGCTGGGGAAACTGATCGTTTTGCGGGGTATCGGGAAGAGCTCTTCCAGTTCGTCTACCAGCGCCGTCCCGACTTGTCGGGCAGGGACCGCGTTCTGTCTGATCGCGCGTATGCCAGTACGCTGTCGCACATCGCTCCCCGGAAAATGCAGACCTTGAGCCGGTGGACTGTGATTTTTCTGATGGGTTTTGCCGGTCTCCTTGCCATTTCGGAGATTCTGTGGCTCTGGCAATCCTGGCCGGTCCGCCACGTGCTTCAGGGTGGAAGCACCACCGGAGCGGAAGTTACCAAATGATGACGTTTCCCCGATTCAGCTCAAAAGCGAAAGGCCGGCGATGCTGAGAGATAACCTGTTCCTGGCTTCGCTGGGTGTCCTGATCGTGCTGGTGCTGCTTGCACTGGGGCTGGTGCTGTATTTTGCAATGCGGCGTTCCGCTGTCAAACCAGGCAGCGACCCCAAAATTGTCAAACTGCGCTTCGATTCATTGCGCAGCTCCTTCCGTCAGGCGGTCGAGCTCATCGAGGGCAACATCGCTGCCAGGGGTGAGCGTTACAGCATTCCCTGGGTGCTGGTGCTCAATGAGGGAAAGGACAACCGGCAACTGCCCATTGAACAATCCGGTGTTGCCAGTGCCTTGAGTTCGGAGGCGGCCTCGGCTGCGGCAGCCCAGGGCATCTCATGGCATTTCTTCGACAAGGGAATTGTCATAGACATGCAGGGCGCCTACCTGGGCTCGCCCGATGACGAGGATGCTGCGGAGAAGCCGTGGGACGAATTCCTCGGCTTATGCCGCAAGTACCGCCCCCAGCGGCCATTTGACTCGGTAGTGATCACCGTCCCGGCGGACCTGCTGCTTGACAGCAATCCGGATGCGCTGCTGGAGCTCGGCAAGCTGGCCCGGCTGGCGCATCGCCGCCTCTGGCTCGCGCAGAACCGTTTTGCCATGCGGTTTGCGGTTTACGTGCTGGTTTCGGGGTGCGACCAGATCGAAGGATTTTCGCCTTTTGCCCGTGCCTTGCCCGAGCCCATGCGGGCAGGCATCCTGGGCTGGTCTTCTCCCTATGACCTGTCAACCACCTATCAGGATGGCTGGGTGGGAGAAGCTCTGGACAGTGTTGTCAAAACGGTTTCCGACACATCCGCCGAACTTTTCGCCCTCGATTCCGTCAGTGCCGAGACCAGCAAATTTTTCCTGCTGCCGTCGCGCATCGATGCGATCCGGGCGCAGCTTCAGGTCTATGTCGATGAATTGATGCGTCCGAGCGCATACCACGAGCCTTTTTTCTTCCGGGGTATCTACCTGACCGGCGACAGCAGTGAGTCGGCGCAAAAAGCCGGGGTGCTTGATCTCGTCGGCGCCAATGGCGATGCCTCTCAGGAGCCCGCTGACCTGGTGTCGCAACTGATGCGGGAGCCGGCGTTTTTGAGGGATCTTTTCGAGAAAAAGATCTTCATGGAATACGGTGTGGCGCGGCCTTCGCGCCAGCAACTCAGCCGGCCGGCGTTGAGCCGCGCCGCGCGCTGGGGCGCCGTGGTTTTGCTGGGGGGGTGGAGTGTTGGCCTTCTGGTCGCCACTGTCCAGCTCAGCAAACGCAACCCGGAGCTGGCCAAGGCATTGACGCAAATCGAGGCAGACGCGGGTTACCGGGCCAGGGCAAGTGAGCGGGGCGAGTCCATTCCTTCCGACTGGTACCGGGCTAAAACCCTGTCCTTGCTGGCTGCCATCGAAAAGCTCGGAACCGACAGGGCGTGGACGTTCTTCATGCCCGGCTCCTGGGATATTTTTGACAATCTTGATGACCGTGTTGCCGAGCGTATCGAGCGCGAGTTCGGCGAGATCGCCATCAATACCCTCCGACGCGAGCTCTACGCCCGAGCTGCCGACATGACCGGCGTGTCCCAGGACAACAGCACCGGAGAGCTGATCATCGGTGGCGAATGTTCAGCGCCTGCAGGGTTCCTGGCGATTGCCGGCCAGCCCCGCAAAGCGAGCCTGGCCGTGGAAGACCTGGCGGAGTTCTCGGCGCTGCTGCAGTACCTGTCTGCCGTGGAGCGACTGGACCAGGCCATCGTGGCCATGGTCAGGTTGCAGCGGCCTGGGCAGAACGAGGCCAATGACTTGCGTTTGCTCGTGAAATACACCCTGGGCGCCGAACTGCCCGGCAACATGTCGCAAAGTATTCGCTTCTTTCGCGGCAGCGATGCCCCCGGCAGCATCTCCCCGGCAGCCATCAGCGTGATGCACATCCAGCAGGCAGTGCGCTGCAGCCTTGGCAAGGGTGTCGTCGCGCTGGATCAGCGGCTCTTCGCCAACAACGACCTGCTCGTCTCCGAACGCCAGCTGGCTGCGCAAAGTTTGCGCCTTTTCTCGCCCGATGCACGTATCGGCAGCTTCGCCCAGACAGTCGCTGGCTACAAGGACATTCTTGCCGCGATCAAGGAGCAGGAGAGCCTGCTCGCGTCTGGCAAGGGGGGTTGGATGCGTCAATCCACGCTCAACCTTGGCCCGGCTTACGACGCTGCGCTGATGCGTATCACGCAGTCCCGGCGGCTCTTGGGCCCCGAATCAGCAGAACAGGCGCGCCAGCATGCCTTGACGGAGTTCCAGAAATTCGGCGCCGAGTTCTACACCCGTTTTGGGATAGATGGCCAGTCGGGCATTGTGTGGCAGGAAAAGGACGCACGGTTTGTGTTGTCCGCGGATCGGCTGGCGCTGCGAGACGCTCTGACAGGCTTGCTGGCGCAGTCGTTCATGACGCCGCCAAGTGATCGCGAAATTCCCGAGATCGTCGCGCAAAGCATTCTGGTGTGGGACAGCACCAAACTGGATCAGGCGCTGGCCCTGAGTGATGCACACAAGCGCTTCATGGGAGAAAGCCTTGCCAAGTTCCCGCCCGCAACACGGGCCAGCGTGGCGGCATTTGTCAACTTCCAGTTTGCGCGGCTTGTGAGCGACCATGCCATTGATGCCCTGTCGGTCAGCGGGCGGACCGACCCTGGTGCTGTGGCTGACGCCATGGCATTTGATGCATCGCGCGGCCGACTGATCAAGGTGCAGGCCTTGCTGACCGAACTTGGAGCCAGGGGCAAGGCCGACAATTTGCGCAGCCTCATTTCGCAGGACGCCATCGCCCGCCTTCGCCAGGTGGACGACAACCTGAACCAGTCGGACCTTTACGCCATTCGGGGCCACGACTTCAGTTACTGGCTGGGGGATCGCGGCCCCGTGTTGCAGGCCTTTGGTGTGGCGGATGCCCCTGGCCTCATGCAGACGCTCGCGCTGCAATTCAGCCGCGTTGAAACGCTGGGGCGGCAGTCTGAGATTTATCTTGCGTCGCTCGATGGTGCCGTGGCCGAGTCACAGCTCGCACGGCGGTGGCAGGCCATCAACCGTGAGCTTGAGCGTTATCGCCTGAAAAACCCGAACAGCAGTCTGGTGGTCTACGAGCAGTTCCTCGTCACCGTGGGTGCCGATCTTGACCGCGCGAACTGTTCCGAGAAACTCGCGGGCAAATCTCCGGGTGGACGCCCGGCCGACTATTTCGCCGAAAAACACCTGCAGGTCTACAACGCCCTTCTCAAGCGCTGCAATGAACTGCGCACAGGGGAGCAGCGGGAGCAGTGGACGGCATTCTCGGGCGCATTCAATCGCCTGTTGGCTGGCCGCCATCCGTTTGCCCTGCCTGGCGCCCGGGACGCGCAGGACGCAGATTTTGACGACGTGGGTCAATTGCTGAAAAGTTCAGAGCGGATGTCTCGAATTTTCAAGGACACCGCCGCCAGCAGCCGCAACACCGCCTCGGGCCAGGCGGCGCGCCGCTTCATGGAGCAGTTTGACCGGGTCAGGGCTTTCCTTGCGCCGCTCTACCCGGTGGAAGAAGGCGCGGTGGCAGGTTACGACATGGCGGTAGATTTCCGCACCAATCAGTCCGCCGAAATTGAAGGCAACAACGTGATTGACTGGACGCTGGAGGTCGGCTCGCAAACGCTGAAGCTGCGTGATGCACCGCGTCCCTTGCGATGGGAACCGGGAACTCCCATCACGCTGACCTTGCGGCTGGCCAAGGACGCGCCGGTGAATGCCGTGAACGATGCGCAGCAACTTCATATGTCCGCTGATGGAAAAACCGTGTCTTACCGGTTCAACGATGCATGGGCCCTGCTGCGCATGATCCAGCGACAGCGCGAACCCGACCCAGCCGGCCGGGCCGACGGCCGGTCCCAGTTGCTGAGGATGGAGTTTCCGCTGAGTGTCGCGTCTGACAACCCGCGCCTCAATCCCAAGGAAGTTCGTGCCCGGGTTTACATGCGGGTGTCCCTTTCTCCGGTTGGCAAACGCACGCCGGTGTTCTGGCCGGTGGTCTTTCCGACGCGGGCCCCCGAATTCAGTGGCCAGTAGAAGAAGATGATGAAAGAAACTGCAGGTTTCCAGCCCGACATCGAGGCCTTGCTTGCGCCCATCCCCGGTGCTGAGCCGGCGGGCCCCTCGCTGCGTTATGACCCCCTGTACCTGGGCATCCGGCAAGCCCGGGAGGAAGACGATCCCAGCGTGCCCATGGGGGAATGGGAGCGGCCCCTCAAGAAGGCAGACTGGAAAACGGTTTCCGCCAAATGTGTGGAACTGCTGGGCAGCCGATCCAAGGACTTTCAGGCCGCTGCCTGGTTGTGCGAATCCTGGATCCGCATGCATCAAGTTGAGGGTTTCAGTGCTGCGGCTGACCTGCTCATCGGTCTGGTGGAGCGCTTCTGGGACAACGCGCATCCATTGATCGAGGACGGCGATGACGACGCACGCGTTGCGCCCTTCATCTGGATGAATGAAAACCTGCCCCTGGTGCTGAAGCTTCATCTGGTGCTGCTGCATCTGCCGGAGCGCATGCCGTCAGCCGTCAGCCTGGCGGACTGGGACCAGGCACTGATTGCCGACAATCAGAAAAAAGGCGAGGCCAAGGCTGCCTTGAATCCTTCGGAAGCCCCTGCCTTGACGCGCGAAGAGATGAGTGCCGCCGCGACGGGAAAAAATCTGACGGTCCTGATTGCCATGCAAAAGCAACTTCAGTCTGCGTTGGCGAAATGGGACACCCTGACCCGTCTGCTGGACGAAAAAATGAGTGACAACCCGCCCAGCGTGGCCCGCGTCGCGGAAATGTTGAGGCGCATTGAACGGGCGGTGGTGAGCCTGATTGATGGGCGGGTTCCCAATTCGCAGGCAGCCGTCCTTCCTGCCGAGACGCCCGTTGCCGAAGCCGGCCAGATTTATGAGGAGCCCCCCGTGGAAGCTGCAACCCAGACGACAGAAACTCCCGCATCCGCGTCCGATGGCTTGGTGCGCTCCGGCGTGATTGCCAGCCGGGAAGATGCGTATCGCATGCTGGAGGCGGTGGCGGCCTATCTTGAGAAGGCAGAACCACACAGCCCGACGCCCTACCTGGTCAAGCGCGCCGTCACCTGGGGCCGCATGTCGCTGGCCGACCTTATGCAGGAGGTGGTTCGTGAAGAAGGCGACATTGCCCGCTACTTCTCGTTGCTGGGCATCAAGGACTCACGCCAGGATTAGCGCCGCCGCTCCCATTCCTGCAATCCCATTCTGATATCAACATACGCACACCGGAGTCTGTATGGCCACCAAGCTACCGCCCGCAATTGTCACCCCGACTGAATGGAAGGCACGCACTTCGTTGCGGCTGTCCAGCCGCGGTGAGGAAACCAAAACGCTCGACTCGGCCTATACACGCTGGTACAACAGCCGCAGCCAGCCCAACGAAAAGATCGAGGAGATGTACCGCAAGGAATTGCAGGATGCGCTGCAGGTTTATTACAGCAGCCATGGCCGGGACTGGAAGAAAAGTGAGCGCAACAAGGCCAGCAATGGCCTGATGCAGTACATCTTCGAGACGGTCTACAAGGAAAATGCGATCACAACCAAGGGCGTTGAGGCCATCGAGCGCGACAACATCCATTCGCGCTACGGTGTGTTGTACCTGCTGGGCAATATTGATATCAACATGGATTACATGGGCATCACGCTCGAAGGCGTGAGTGCTGTGGGCGGCGCCCTGGCATCGGGCTTTGGTACCAACTACGACAAGCTCAAAGACGTCGACAAGGTGGACAAGGTGGCCTTCAAGGCGTTTGGGGAGGACGTCAGTGTGTCCGACGCCTTCGGGTATGTGTCCAAGCCGGTGCTGGCCGCGGTCAACCCCATTGCTGACAAGATCATGGCTCCCGGCACGGTCAAGCGCACCCATAGGCCGGGGCGCTTGATGATGCCCGAGCCGCACGGTGTGATCAATGGCCGCCCGGTGTTCGGACCGGCTCCGCGACCCTACACCCGTGATGGCAAAGGCCCTCCGCACGCCATTGCCAATATCAACTATTTGCAGTTGACGCCGCGCCCGCTGAGCGCGACTCCGCTGGCCGAGCAAAGTGATTACGGGTTTCCGACCACCAAACGTGCGCTCGAAGCCATGGGCCAGCACAAGGTGGCTGCCATTGCTTTTGCGCCCATCAGCGGTGCCGTGGTGGTGGGCGCCGCATTCTACGACCTGATGGGAAAACTTATTGACGTTCTGAAGTCGCTGGTGACAAGTTTTGTCGACTGGCTGAAAGACAAACTGCTTCAGGACAGCGAATTTCCTTTCACGGTCGGCGCCAGCACGATCAAGGCCCTGATCATGTTCACGGTCAAAAAATGCGCTGCTGCTTCGGTCCCGTTCGTCAGCGCCGGCCTGGACCTGCTGACCGGTTTTGCCCAGACCTTCAAGGCCATCAAGATGAAGGTGGGCGGCTGGCTGGAGCGGCGGAAAATCCGCATCACCGATGGCCACCCGGCGCTGCTGGCCAATCGCATTGAACAATCGATGACCATGGATATTGCGTCGGGTCTCTGGACCATGATCAAGGGCGCGGTGCAGCTGGCACTGGCGGGTTCCGTGCCCGGTGCGCAGAGCCTGGTCGGCGCCATCACCAGTGCAGTCGAGTGGGTGATCAAGTTCGTCATGCGTTTGATCGAGCAGGCCAGCATCAAGATGTTTTTGCTGACCGCCAAGATGCAGTACATGAAGGCCCGGAAACTGACCAAAAAGGATGACTCGGGACACCGGGTGGTGGACACCGTCAATGCCAAAGGCAAGAAGAGCCTGATCCACGATCTGGACGCCTTCAAGCGTTTCTATCAGAGCGGATGCAGTGCCAGCCCCATCATTGCCATGCTGACACTGAACTCCGGGATTTGCGGCAGCCAGTGGCAGCTTCAGAGCATGTTCACCGATATGGGCAAGATCAAGGGGAAAACCATCAAGGGTGAGATCGGTCAGAACGAGTTCGACAGCGGCACCAAGTATTTCACCCGGCTCAAGCGTTATGGCAAAAAGTATCTGGGTGATTCAGGCTTCGAGTTCAAGGCAAACCCGGTGATCGCGGGCGACAAGAAGTACATCCAGGGGCTGCTGGACCATGCCAAGAACCACCACACCGAGTCCACCAAAAAGACGCCCGGCAAGGTGTTCGACGGCGTCCTGTCGGCCATCGCGACCTGAGCCGGCGCTGCGTGCCGGGGGACGGGCCGCCGTCAAGGCCTACCAGTCCACCAGGCTCAGGCCGACGCTCAGGACATTGCGGCGGCGGTTGTAGTCGATCAGGCTGTCGCCGTAGCCGCTGAACAGCTGAACGTGGTAACGCAAGGCAGCGCTGTCGGCGATTGCGGTCGAGGCTTTCATCCACTCCAGCTTGACCGAGCCTCGCGCATCGGACTTGAGCGAATGGCGCAGCGTCATGCCCAGGCTGTGCACCTTGTTGATCTGCCAGATGCCGGCCACCTCGGCCCGGCCGATGTAGTCGGAAATGCCCGGGTTGTCGTCACTCCCCGAGGATTCCCGCAGGCGTTGCCAGATGCGGCCCTGCAGCGTCAGGCTTGAGTCGCCACCCAGGTCCTTTTCTGCGGCGCCCATCAGATAGACGCGGTTCCAGCTGCGCGACAGCGGCAGGCTTTGTCCGTTTGATTGATGGGTCAGGCCCAGGCCGCTCAGGCGGTATTTCCAGCCCCCGGGCAGGTCGATCATGTGGGGATAGATGTAGACCACCTCGGGTTCGTGATCGGTGGTCCGGAAGGGGCGGGAGATGCCGCCGTTGAAAAACTGCCAATAACTTTGCTGGGTGTAGCCGACCCAGACCGAGTCGCTTCCAGCCTCATCGCCGCTGGCCGACGTAAGCAGGCCCTTGGCGATCTTGGTGCGCACCGAGAGTTGCAAACGAACCTCGGAGCGCTCGTAGCTGAACGGAGTGGTCACGCTATGCCCCGCCGACGGCGATGACGGGCTGTTGTTGACACTGTCTGATACCGCACCAGCCACAGTGATCGGGCGGTAGCCCCGGATGCCAAAGGTGTCGCAGTCGGTGCCGCGCTGGAGTTCCCAGAAGCGGGACAGCTCGCTGTAGGTCGTATTCCTGCAGCCGATCTGTTTGCCGTCGGGCGCTTCGGTCACCAGGGCCGGCAGCAGCAGGACGTCGGCCGCCTTCTGTCCGGTGTCCGGGTTGGCCGGTGCCCGGGTCATGCTGGGCGGTGGGGCGCCCGGGACAAGCTGTGCGTCGGCCCAGCTTTTGAAGCAGGCCAGTTGCGCGGCGGGTTGCGCGCTCATGGCCTGGCAGGCCTGCCAGCCCAGCCGGTCGCTGCGGTCGGTCAGGGCCGGCACAGGGCCGGCCGTCTGGGCGTGCGCCAGGCCGCCCGCCGCCAGCACCCCCAGCACGGCCAGCGCGCGGAAGGCCGGTGTGGCCAAGGCTACCAGCCTGGAAGTCTTTCCAGCGTGAAGGGCACGTCCGGTGTGTCCGGCGTTGCGTTGTCGCTGGTGTCTTTCCATGTGCCTGTGAATTTTTTTCCGCATGATCCTTCTACCATTTCACCGTTCCAGGTGCCTGTGATGCTGATGCCGTTGGATGATTCGTCCAGCGTCAGGTACCCGTTTTCCAGGTCCCCCGCCAGTTGCGCCCGGGGTGCATGTCCCCCAGCCTGGGCGCTGCCGATTTCCCGCAGAACAAAGCCCGCGAGGCTCTCGCTGAATTCTGCATGCTTTTCCAGGCGCAGCACCGCTTGCGCTGGCAAGCCCGCGGGCGCCGGGGTAAAGCGTACACGCCATTGACCATACAGATGTGGGGCAGACAGCCCGCTTGCCGTCGGACAAACGCCTGATACGCGGGCGGGGCCTGGCACTTTGGTGTCATTTTGGGCGCCAGCCCTTATGCAGCAAGCGCTGATAGCTATCAAAACAAGAGCAAACCGGAGGGAAATGTCAAGCTGCATGGGCTTCCTGTCAGGGGGCGCTTCGGCTGGATTCCGCCAGGCTGAGGGCCTCGGCGCTGTCTGCTGCACGTTTGGCAAACTCGGCCCGCAACGCCCGTATTTTCTCGCGCGGGTCTTCTTTCACGGTGGTTTTGTCCAGCCCCATTTCGGCGATGAAGCGGCTGGGCACGCCAGCCACGGTGTCGCGGCCCTTCTTGCGCCTGCGCAGCCAGTTCACCGCCAGCGTGCGTTGCGCCCGCGTGATGCCGACGTACATCAGCCGGCGCTCTTCCTGCAGGCGCAAGGCCAGATCGTCCGTGTTGCTGCCGTCGTCATCGAGCTTGAAGGGCAGCAGACCTTCGTTGACGCCCGCCAACACGACATGCGGCCACTCCAG